>NZ_LDUR01000001.1:0-211889 GCF_001043705.1 Chromobacterium sp. LK11 | reverse complement strand
GAACGCCCTGGCCGCCGAAACCGCGCACGTGACCAGCAACCCGTACGGCATCGACGCCCTGTGGGCGCAAGGCGACATCGTCGCGCGCGGCACCCTGATCATCCTGCTGATCATGTCCGCGGCCACCTGGTACGTGGGCATCGTCAAACTGCTGGAACAACGCCGCCTGCTCAAGCAAGGCCGCGAGCTGCTGGAATCGCACGGCGCGGAACTGCAAAAACGCGCCAGCGAACTGGCCGACGAAGGCATGTTCAGCGCGGTGGCGGCGGCCGGCATCGACGCGGCGGCCGAACACAAGGGCGAACTGGCCGGCCGGGTCGACCTCAACACCTGGGTGTCGATGGCGATCTCCGACGCGGTGGACTCCGCCAGTCACCATATGCAGAACGGCCTGTCGGTAGTGGCCACCGTCGGCTCCACCGCGCCGTTTGTCGGCCTGTTCGGCACGGTCTGGGGCATTTACCACGCGCTGACCGCGATCGGCATGTCCGGTCAGGCGTCCATTGACAAAGTGGCGGGCCCGGTGGGCGAAGCGCTGATCATGACCGCGATCGGTCTGGGCGTGGCGGTGCCGGCGGTGCTGGGTTACAACTGGCTGGTGCGCCGCAACAAGCTGGTGCTGGACATGGTGCGGGTGGTGGCCGGCCGCCTGCACGCCAGCCTGCTGAACGCGCGCTGAGGCGGCGACGATGAAAGGGCGCAACGCAAGATTCGGCCAAGGCCACGGCAAGGGCGACGAAGACGCGGTGATGTCCGCGATCAACACCACGCCGCTGGTGGACGTGATGCTGGTGCTGCTGATCATCTTCCTGATCACGGTGCCGGTGGTGACGCAGACGGTGAAGATGGCCTTGCCGAAGGAAAGCAACATCCCGACGCAAACCAAGCCGGAGAACATCGTGCTGGGGGTGGACACCGGCAACACCATCTACTGGAACACCACGCCGGTGAAGACGCAGGAAGAACTGCTGGCGCGGCTGGTGAAGGAGGCGAAGAAGGATCCGCAGCCGGAAGTGCACATCCGGGGGGACCTGGCGGCGAAGTACAGCCCGATAGGCCGGATCGTGCTGGCGGTGCAGCAGGCGGGGATTGTGAAGATCGCCTTTATTACCGAACCGCCGCCGCGCAATTGAACGGTGACCTCGAAAAACCGTAGCGAGCGGCACGAGAGCAAGGCGCACCGCGCACAGCGACCGAGATAGTACAAGTTGTACAGCGAGGGAGCGAGCACGGAGTAACGCAGCTATCGAGCCGCGCAGCAGGTTTGTCGAGGTCACCGAAGGAGAACGAAGATGGGAATGAATGTAGGCTCGTCCGACGACGACCTGATGGTGGAGATGAACACCACGCCGCTGATCGACGTGATGCTGGTGCTGCTGATCATGCTGATCATCACGATTCCGATCCAGACGCACGCGGTGAAGCTGGACATGCCGGTGAGCAGTCCGGCGAAGCCGATGGAGAAGCCGGTGGTGGTGCAGATCGACATTGCGCCGGACAACGGCATCTTGTGGAACGGGGAGCGCTTGGTGAACCGGGAGGCTTTGGAGAAGAAGCTGACGGAAGCGGCGGCGCGGGTGCCGCAGCCGGAGTTTCACATCAAGCCGAACAAGGACGCGGGGTATGAACCGGTGGCGATGGTACTGGCGGAATCGCAGCGTCTGGGGGTGACCAAGTTGGGCATCGTGGGCTCTGAGCAGTTTGTGCAGTGAGCCCGCCGGTCTGGCCAAAGCACTCCTTATATATAGCTTTTATTAATCTATATCTTGTCTTTGTCATGAAATTGACGTTTGACCCCTTGTGAGGAAAAGGCAGCCTTCGGGCTGCCTTTATCTTGCCATTGTGAGCCGGCCCGGCATTTTCACCGGAACCAAAACAAGGAAAACAGGGCCGCAGAGAAATGGAGTGAAAGGAACCCCGATGAAAATGAAGTTAGCCCTGATGGCCGCCAGCTTGCTGTTGGCTTGGCAAGCGCAAGCCAGCGCCGTGTCCGGCATCGACAAACGGCATTTCGACAACGCGGTGCGTCCGCAAGACGACATCTATCACGCGGTCAACGGCGCCTGGGTCAAGCACGCGGTGCTGCCGGCGTCCGAAGACAATGACGGCGCCTTCAAGCAATTGCGCGACCTGAGCCAGGAGCGCAGCCGCAAGCTGATAGAGGAGGCCGCCGCCAAGCCGGGCGCCTCGGCTGAGGCGCAAAAGATCGGCGATCTGTACCACAGCTTCATGGACGAGGCCGCGCTGGACAAGCTGGGCCTGGCGCCGCTGCGCGGAGATCTGGCGGAAATCGCCGCCCTGAAGGACAAGCGCGCGCTGGCGGCATGGATGGGCGCGGCTCAGGGCTTGGGCGTGCAACAGCCTTTGGCTTTTTACGTTGAGGCGGACGCCAAGGACGCGCGTCAATACCTGGCTGGTCTGTATCAAAACGGCCTGAGCCTGCCGGACCGCGACTACTACCTGGGCAAGGACGCGCGTTTCGAGAAGGCGCGCCAGGCCTACCGCGCCTATCTTGCCAAGCTATTCAAGCTGGGCGGCTACAGCGAACCGGAACGGCGAGTCCAGCGGGTGTTCGCACTGGAAACCAAGCTGGCGGAAGCCCAGTGGAGCAAGGTGCAGAACCGCGATCCGCAAAAAACCTACAACAAGATGAGCGTGGCCGAGCTGAAAAAGCTGGCGCCGGGCTTTGACTGGCAACCCTTCCTGGACGCGGCGGAGGCCGGCGGCGTCAGCGCCGTCAACGTCAACCAGCCCAGCTATGCGCAAGCCTGGGCCAAGCTGGCGGCCGAACTGCCGCTGCAAGACTGGCAGG
The DNA here is from genome assembly GCF_001043705.1 of Chromobacterium sp. LK11. Classification (NCBI taxonomy): domain Bacteria; kingdom Pseudomonadati; phylum Pseudomonadota; class Betaproteobacteria; order Neisseriales; family Chromobacteriaceae; genus Chromobacterium; species Chromobacterium sp. LK11. Next base: position 209,077 of record NZ_LDUR01000001.1, on the reverse strand, counting down.
ACTATCTGGCGGCGCAGACGCTGGACGCCTACGCGCCCTATCTGGACAGCACCCTGGCGCAGACCCGTTTCGATTTCCACGGCAAGGCGCTGGCCGGCACGCTGGAGCAGCAGCCGCGCTGGAAGCGCGGGGTGAAAGCGGTGGAAGGGAATTTGGGCGAAGCCCTGGGCAAGCTCTACGTGCAGGCTTACTTCCCTCCGGAGTACAAGGCCAAGATGGAAGCGCTGGTGGGCAATCTGATGAAGGCCTACGCCCAGAGCATAGACACGCTCAGCTGGATGAGCCCGGCCACCAAAGAGGCCGCCCAGGACAAGCTGTCCAAATACATGTTGAAGATTGGCTATCCCAACAAGTGGCGAGACTACAGCGGCCTGGAGATCAAGCGCGACGACCTGGTGGGCAATATCAAGCGCGGCACCTTGTTCGAATATCGCCGCATGCTGGCCCGCTTGGGCAAGCCGGTGGACCGCGAGGAGTGGGGGATGACGCCGCAAACCGTCAACGCCTATTACAACCCCTCGCTGAACGAAATCGTGTTTCCGGCCGCCATCCTGCAGCCGCCGTTCTTCGACGCCAAGGCGGACGACGCTGCCAATTACGGCGGCATCGGCGCGGTGATCGGCCATGAAATCAGCCACGGCTTCGACGATCAGGGCAGCCAGTTCGACGGCGACGGCAATATGCGCAATTGGTGGACGGCGGAAGACCGCGCCCGTTTCGATCAGCTGACCGGCAAGCTGGTGGCGCAATACAGCGGCTACGAACCCTTGCCGGGCAAGCACATCAACGGCGAACTGACGCTGGGCGAAAACATCGCCGACAACGCCGGCCTGCAAATCGCCTATAAAGCCTACCAGCTGTCGCTGGGCGGCAAGCCCGCGCCGACGATGGACGGCATGAGCGGCGATCAGCGTTTCTTCTACGGCTTCGCCCAGGTGTGGCGCACCAAGATCCGCGACGAGGCCTTGTTGTCGCGCTTGGTGACCGATCCGCATTCGCCCGGGGAGTTCCGCGCCATAGGCGCGGCGAGCAATAGCGACGCTTTCGCCGAAACCTTCGAAGTCAAACCCGGCGACAAGATGTTCAAACCGAAAGACGAACGCATCCGCATCTGGTAAGCGCCGGTTCAATGTCCGCCGCGCTTCGGCGAGGCGGCGTTGAAAACCGCTTGGATAAGGAAAGGCCGGGACCTCCCGGCTTTTTCCATGGGCCGGGGCGTAGCACGGCTGCAATCTGGCGGGCGCATAGTGGCTTGAGCGTGGAGGCCGAGCAAGTGGGCGGCTCGGAGCAAAAACTCTAAAAAAATGGATTTTCCCATAAGGCCGGGGGATAATGCCGGCCAGCATTCAGGAGAGATAGGCTGATTTAATGAAGTGCGTTGACGATTTCAGACTGCGGCTGGGCAAGCAGGAGCTGGTGCCCATCATGATAGGCGGCATGGGCGTGGACATCTCCACCTCGGCGCTGGCGCTGGAAGCGGCCAGGCTGGGCGGCGTGGGGCATATTTCCGACGCCATGGTGCCTACGGTGACCGACCGTCGCTTCAACACCAAATACGTCAAGGACAAGCTCAAGCAGTACAAATTCAATGTCGAGAACAGCGACAAATCCGTCGTGCAGTTCGACTTGGGTTTGCTGGCCGAAGCCACCCGCATGCATGTGGGCAAGACCATGGAAGCCAAACGCGGCGATGGCCTGGTCTTCATCAACTGCATGGAAAAGCTGACCATGAACGCGCCCAAGGAAACCTTGCGCACGCGCATGCACGCCGCGCTGGACGCCGGCATCGACGGCATCACCCTGGCCGCCGGCCTGCACCTGGGCTCCTTCGCTCTGATGGAAGACCACCCGCGCTTCCGCGACGCCAAGCTCGGCATCATCGTCTCCTCGCTGCGCGCCCTGCAGTTGTTCCTGAAAAAGAGCGCGCGCAGCAATCGTCTGCCGGACTACGTGGTGGTGGAAGGCCCGCTGGCCGGCGGCCACCTCGGCTTCGGCATGGACTGGGCGCAATACGACCTGGCCGCCATCGTCGCAGAAATCCGCGATTGGCTGCGAGCCGAGCAGCTGGACATTCCGCTGATTCCGGCCGGCGGCGTGTTCACCGGCAGCGATGCGACCAACTTCCTGGAAATGGGCGCCGGCGCGGTGCAGGTGGCCACCCGCTTCACCGTGGCGCGCGAATGCGGCCTGCCGGAGAAAGTGCAGCAGGAATACTTCAAGGCCAATGAGGACGACATCGAAGTCAATCAGCTGTCGCCCACCGGCTATCCGATGCGCATGATCAAGCACTGTCCGGCCATCGGCGACGGCATCCGTCCCAATTGCGAAGCCTACGGCTATCTGCTGGACGCCAAGGGCGGCTGTTCCTATATCGAGGCTTACAACCGCGAAGTGGCCGCCCATCCGGGCGAGCGCCGCATCAAGGTATGGGACAAGACCTGTTTGTGCACGCAGATGCGCAATTTCGACTGCTGGACCTGCGGCCACAACGCCTACCGTCTCAAAGACACCACAGTCCGGCGCGAAGACGGCAGCTATCAGCTGCTTAGCGCCGAGCACGTGTTCCACGACTACCAGTACAGCAAGGACCACAAGATCGTCTTGCCGGAGTTGGAGAGCATTGTCTTGGCCTAAGCCGGACAGGGCGCGGCAGGCACGAAAACCGGAAGCGAGGCTTCCGGTTTTTTTATGTATTACGTATTTTCACGTAGTTACCTTGTGATTGTCATTATTTAAAATGCGAACATAAATACCATTTAAATAATTTAAAATAATCACTCTAAGCCTCCGTGAACCATACCTTGATTCAGGCCGCCGTTTTGGGCGGCTTTCTTGTTCCCGCCGCCGGAGCTTCCGCGCTGGACGAGCAAATTCTTCGGCATCAGCAACAGCAGCTGGAGCAGCAGCGGGAAGAGCTGCAACGGCGGCCTGACGTGCTGCAATCCCCATCTCCTCTCAATCCTGTCGCCGCGCCCGCTGTGGCTGAGCCGCATCAAGGGGCGTGCTTCGAGGTGAAGCGGATCGAGCTGGAGGGCATGCCCGCCGCCTGGCGCGGCTGGCTGCCCGCGGCGGCGGCTCGCTGGCAAGGCCGATGCCTGGGCTTGCTTCAGCTGGACCAAGTGGTGGCGGAGCTGAGCAATGCGATGGTGGAGCGCGGCTATGTCACCAGCCGGGTGTATCTGCCGGAGCAGAACCTGGGGCAGGGCCGCTTGCGGCTGGCGGTGGTGCCGGGGCGCATCCATCAAATCCGGCTCAAGGACGGGCCGGGCGACCGCGGCCTGGCTTCCGCCTTTCCGCAGGGCGCCGGCGAGATCCTCAATGTGCGCGCGCTGGAGCAGGGCTTGGAACAACTGGGGCGAGTGCCCACCCAGCAGGCGACGATGGAAATCGTCCCCGGACAACAGCCGGGCGAAAGCGATGTGGCGGTCAGCCGCAGCCGTGCGCGCCAGCTGACCGGGCAACTGAGCCTGGACGACAGCGGCCAGCCCGCCACCGGCAGGCTGCAGAGCAACGCCAGCCTGCTGCTGGGCGGCGCCACCGGCTTCAACGACCTGCTGTCCCTGTCCTGGAGCCAGGACGCCGAGCATATCGCCCATCCGCTGAGCCAGGCGCATACCGTGTCCTGGCTGCTGCCCTGGGGCGGCTGGACCGCGTTCGCCAGCTATAGCGCGTTCGCCTACCGGCAAACGGTGCAGGCGGTTAACCAGTCTTTCTCTTCCAGCGGCCATAGCCGCAATACCCAGCTGTCGCTGGCGCGCTTGCTGCATCGAGACCAGAGCAGCAAGACCGAACTCAAGGCCAGCCTGACCCGCAAGGCCTCGCGCAGTTTTATCGAGGACGCGGAAATCGCGCCGCAACGCCGCGATCTGACCATCGCCGGCCTGGAGCTCAGTCATCGCCGCTACCTGGGCGAAGCGGTGCTGGACGCCTCGCTGGGCTATCAGCGCGGCATCGGCGGCTGGGGCGCGCAAAACGAGGCGCAAACCGCCGCCGCCGGCTTCACCGCCCGCCATGAACTGTTCCAAAGCCGGCTGGCCTTGCAGCTGCCGCTGCGCCTGGGCGGCCAAACCTGGCGCTGGAGCAGCGAGCTGCGCGGCCAGTACAGCGCCGACCCGCTGCTGCCGTCCGAGCAGTTCTCCATCGGCAGCCGTTACACCGTGCGGGGTTTCAACAGCAACAGCCTCAGCGGCCGCGGCGGCCTGTACTGGCGCAATGAGCTGAGCGCGCCGCTGCCGGCCCCGGCCGGCGCGCAACTGGAAGGCTATCTGGGCCTGGACGCCGGCCGGGTATCGCATCCGGCTTACGCCGACGATACCAGTCGCAGCCTTTCCGGCTGGACCGCAGGCCTGCGCGCGCAGTTGGCGGGCAAGCTCAGCGTCGAGCTCAGCCACGAACGCGCGATGCGCCAGCCGCAAGGCTGGAACCGGCCCGCCATCACCCATTTCAATCTGACCCTGCTCTGGCAATAAGCCCGTTTTGCCGAGCCCCGGCCTTGAGCTTGCGTTCAAGGCCGGGTCCTGTCCCGTTTCGACGACGCCATCATGAACAAGACACTCTATCGCATCATCTTCAATCAAGCGCGCGGCCAACTGATGGCGGTGCAGGAAACTGCAAGCGGGCAGGGCAAGGGCGGCGGCCGCGGCCAGACTGCGGCGGGGGCGAGATTCGCCGCCGCGCGCGGCTTCGGCTTCAAACTATGCGCGCTGTGGGTGGGCGTCGGTTTGGGCAGCGTCGCGCTGGCGGCCGACATCGTGGCCGATCCGTCTGCGGCGGCCGGCAAGCGGCCGACGGTGATTCAGGCCAATAGCGGGCTGCCGGTGGTGCAGATCGCCGCGCCCACCGCCGCCGGCGTATCCCACAATCAGTACCAGCAGTTCAACGTCGGCCCCAAAGGGGTGGTGCTCAACAATAGCGCGCAAGTCGTCAATACCCAGTTGGCCGGCTATGTCGGCGGCAATCCCAATCTGGCCGGCGGCAGCGCCCGCATCATCCTCAACGAAGTCACTCACGCCAACCCCTCGCAGCTGAACGGCTATCTGGAAGTGGCCGGCCAGCGCGCGCAAGTGGTGGTGGCCAACCCGTGGGGCATCAGCTGCAGCGGTTGCGGCTTCATCAACACCCAGCAAGCGATGCTGAGCACCGGCGCGCCGCAACTCAACGCCCAGGGCGCGCTGACCGGTTTCCAGGTCAACGGCGGCGCCGTCAGCATCAGCGGCGCCGGCTTGAATGCCGGCAATGTCGATAAATTCGCCATCATCAGCCGCGCGCTGCAAGTCAATGCCGAACTGCACGCCAAGCAACTGGATCTGGTGCTGGGGCGCAACCAGGTGGACGCCGATACCCTGCAGGCGCGGCCATTGGCGGCCGACGGCTCCGCCGCGCCGACCTTCGCGCTGGACGTGGCGCAACTGGGCGGCATGTACGCCAACGCCATCCGCCTGGTGGGCACCGAGGCCGGGGTGGGCGTCAATCAACAAGGCGAGATGGCCGCGCGCGCCGGCGATCTGCAGTTGACCAGTGCCGGCGACTTGTTGCTGAAGGGCAAGACCTTCAGTCAGCAAGACATAAAGCTCAACAGCGGCGGCAAGCTGGAACACGGCGGCCAGACCCGCAGTCAGGGCGCGCTGCAAGTGGCCGCCGTCGGCGCGGCCCAACTGGACGGCAGCCTGACGGCGGGCGGCGCGCTCGACATTGAAGCGGCCGCGGTGGCGGGCAAGGGCAGCGTGGCCGCCGGCGCACAAGCCGACGGCAAATTGGGCGAGACCGGCGCGCTGACGCTGCGCAGCCGCGCGAGCCTGGATTTCCATGGCGAATTGCTGGCCGGCGGCGATGCGAGCATTCAGGCGGGCAAGGCCCAGTTGCAGGGTGCGGTTGTAGGCGCCAGTCACGGCGATTTGCGGGTAACGGCGGACGAGGATTTGAACGCCTCGCAAGCCAAGCTGGGCGCTAAGGGCCTGGCTCGCTTGCAAGCCGGCGAGGGGATCCAGCTGCGGCAAGGCACGTTGAGCGCCGGACAGCTAGAACTGCAGGCGAAGACGCTGGACAACCGCGGGGGCCTGATTGCGCAAAGCGGCGCGGCCGCCGGCTTGGTGGACGTGCAAGGGCTGCTGGACAACCGCGACGGCGTGATCGCCAGCCAGGGCAAAACGCTGACCGTGGACGCGGCGGCCATCGACAATCGACATGGCGAAATCAGCCACGCCGGCGCGGATACGCTGAGAGTGAGCGCGGACAAAATCGACAACCGCGAACAAGGCAAGCTGCACAGCGACGCCAAAGCCGAGATCAAGGCGGCGGAGCTCGACAACGCGCAAGGGCGATTGACCGCCTTGCAAGGCCTGGAGCTGAACGCCAGCGGCGCGCTGCGCAACGACGGCCTGCTCGGCAGCGACGGCCAGCTCAAGCTGACGGCCGGCCAGTTGGACAACGGCGCGGGCCTGATCCAGGCGGGCAAGGACCTGCAACTGACGGCGGCCAGCGTCAACAACGCCGACAAAGGCCAGATTCTGGCCTTGGGTAAGGACGTGGCCAGCAGCCTGGAAATCAGCGGCCAGCTGAACAACCAGGGCAAGATCGCCGGCAATGCCGGGCTGAGCGTCAACGCCGCCGACATCGACAACCACGGCGGCACGCTGCAGTCGGCCGGCCAGTTGAAGCTAGAGAAACAAGTCAGCTTGAACAACGACGGCGGCCACATCGTCGCCAAGGATCTGAACCTGAAGGCGGGCACGCTCAGCAACCAGGGCGGCGAAGTCTTCGCCCAGCAACAGCTGGACGCCAAGCTAGGACAGCTGAACAACGCCAAGGGCAGCCTGATCGGCTCGCAAGGGTTCACTCTCAGCGCCAGCGATGTGCTGCGCAACGACGGCCTGCTGGGCAGCGACGGCACGTTCAAGCTGACGGTTGGGCAGCTAGAGAACGGCGTCGGCCTGATCCAGGCCGGCAAGGAGCTGCAACTGACGGCGGCCAGCGTCAACAACGCCGACAAAGGCCAGATTCTGGCCTTGGGTAAGGACGTGACCAGCAGCCTGGAAATCAGCGGCCAGCTGAACAACCAGGGCAAGATCGCCGGCAATGCACAGGTGGATATTAACGCCGCCGACATCGACAACCACGGCGGCACGCTGCAGTCGGCCGGCGAGTTGAAGCTGGAGAAGCAAAGCAGCTTGAACAACGACGGCGGCCACATCGTCGCCAAGGATCTGAACCTGAAAGCGGCCACGCTCAGCAATCAGGGTGGCGAAGTTTTCGCCCAGCAGCAGCTGGACGCCCAGCTGGGACAGCTGAACAACGCCAAGGGCAGCCTGATCGGCTCGCAAGGGTTCACTCTCAGCGCCAGCGATGTGCTGCGCAACGACGGACTGCTGGGCAGCGATGGCCAGTTTAAGCTGACCGCTGGCCAACTCGAGAATGGCGCGGGTCTGATCCAGGCGGGCAAGGACCTGCAACTGGCTGCGGCCAGCGTCAACAACGCCGACAAGGGACAGATCCTGGCCTTGGGTAAGGACACCGCCAGCAGCTTGGAGATCAGCGGCCAGCTGAACAACCAGGGCAAGATCGCCGGCAATGCCGGGTTGAGCGTCAATGCCGCCGACATCGACAACCACGGCGGCACACTGCAGTCGGCTGGCGAGTTGAAGCTGGAGAAGCAAGCCGGCTTGAACAACGACGGCGGCCATATCGTCGCCAAGGATCTGAACCTGAAGGCGGACACGCTCAGCAACCAGGGTGGCGAAGTCTTCGCCCAGCAGCAGCTGGACGCCCAACTGGGGCAACTGAACAACGCCAAGGGCAGCCTGATCGGCTCGCAAGGGTTTACCCTCAGCTCCAGCGAGGTGCTGCGCAACGACGGGTTGCTGGGCAGCGATGGCACGTTCAAGCTGACGGTCGGCCAGCTGGAGAACGGCGTCGGCCTGATCCAGGCGGGCAAGGACCTGCAACTGACGGCGGCCAGCGTCAACAACGCCGACAAGGGGCAGATCCTGGCCTTGGGCAAGGACACCGCCAGCAGCCTGGAGATCAGCGGCCAGCTGAACAACCAGGGCAAGATCGCCGGCAATGCACAGCTGGATATCAACGCCACCGACATCGACAACCACGGCGGCACGCTGCAGTCGGCTGGAGAGTTGAAGCTGGAGAAGCAAGCCGGCTTGAACAACGACGGCGGCCATATCGTCGCCAAGGATCTGAGCCTGAAGGCGGTCACGCTCAGCAACCAGAGCGGCGAAGTCTTCGCTCAGCAACAGTTGGACGCCAAACTGGGACAGCTGAACAACGCCAAGGGCAGCCTGATCGGCTCGCAAGGGTTCACTCTCAGCGCCAGCGAGGTGCTGCGCAACGATGGCCTGCTGGGCAGCGACGGCACGTTCAAGCTGACGGTCGGCCAACTGGAGAACGGCGTCGGCCTGATCCAGGCGGGCAAGGACCTGCAACTGACGGCGGCCAGCGTCAACAGCGCCGACAAGGGGCAGATCCTGGCCTTGGGCAAGGACGCCGCCAGCAGCCTGGAGATCAGCGGCCAGCTGAACAACCAGGGCAAGATCGCCGGCAATACAGAACTGAAGGTCAACGCCGCCGACATCGACAACCACGGCGGCACGCTGCAGTCGGCCGGAGAGTTGAAGCTGGAGAAGCAAGCCGGCTTGAACAACGACGGCGGCCACATCGTCGCCAAAGACCTGAATCTTAAAGCGGACAGGCTCAGCAACCAGGGCGGCGAAATCCGCCACTTGGGACAGTCCATGGCGCAATGGCAGGTGCGTCAGCGTCTCGACAATCAGCAAGGCACCTTGTTCAGCAACGGCGGCCTGACGCTTGCGGCCCAATCGCTGAACAATCAGCAGGGCTCGTTGAGCAGCCTGGGCGCGCAATCATTGCAGTTGGCCCAAGGCTTGGACAATCAGGGCGGCGCCTTGGTCGGCGGGCAGGGGCTGCAATTGCAGCTGGGCGCGGCCTTGAACAACCAGGGCGGTACGGTGCAGGCCGAATCCCTGCAACTGCACGCGGCCAGCCTGGGCAATCAGGGCGGCAGCATCAAGGCGCTGGGAGCCGGCGACGGCAAGGTCGCCATCGGCGGGACGCTGGACAACTCCGCTCAAGGCCTGTTGGCCGGCAATGGCCGTCTGGAGGTGAGCGCCTTGGCCTTGGACAACCGCCAGGGCGTTTTGCAAAGCGCGGCCAAGCTGGACGTGCAAGTGGCGCAACTGGCTCAGAACCAGGGCGGCAAGATCCAGGCCGGGCAACTGCAGCTGAAAGCCGCCGAGCTGAACAACCAGCAAGGTCTACTCAGCCAGGCCGGTGACAGCGCAGCCAAGCTGGAGTTAAGCGGCCAGCTGGACAATAGCCGGCAGGGCAAAGTGCTGTCCAACGGCCAACTGCAGGTGACGGCGGCGGACTTGCTGAATGCCGGCGGCACGCTCAGCAGCCAGGGCGATTTGCAACTCAGCGCGAGCGGAGCGCTGGACAATCGCCAGGGCGCTTTGGGCAGCAACGGCGCTTTGAAGTTGAACAGCGCCAGCGTGGACAATGCCGGCGGCCTGATCCAGGCCGGCCGCACCTTGAGCTTGGACAGCGGCAGCTTGCTCAACCAGGGGGGCAAGCTGTTGGCGCTGGGCGGCGGCGACAGCCGCGTGACGCTTAGCGGGCAATTGAGCAACGGCGGCCAGATCGCCGGCAACGGCGATTGGCGGATCAAGGCGCAAGGACTGGACAATGCCGGCGGCAGCCTGCTGAGCGTGGGCAGCCTGGGTATAGACACGGTGACCCTGGGCAATTCCGGTTCCTTGCTGGCCGGCAAGGATTTGAGCCTGACCCTGGCCAGCGACTTTATCCATGTCGCGGGCAGCAAGTTGCAGGCCAATGGCAAGCTCAGCATCAGCAGCAGCGGCAATCTGATCAATAGCGGCCAGTTGCAGGCCGGCGGCGATTTGGTCTTGAACGGCGTCAGCTGGACCAATAGCGGCGAGGTCAACGCCGGGGGCAAACTCAGCGCTGCGCTGAGCCAGGCGCTGAGCAATAGCGGCAAGCTCAGCGCCGGCGTCTTGCAACTGAACGCCGCCAGCGTGTTGAACACCCACTCCATCACCGGCGGCGATATCTCCATCCTGGCCGCCAGCCTGGACAACGGCGGCAGTCAGGGTCTGATCGCCTCTGCCGGCAATATGGCGCTGGATATCGGGCAAACCCTGAATAATCACGACGGCAGCTGGTTGTATAGCCAGGGGGATATGCGCATCGGCAAGGCCGGAGCGGCCGCAGGGCAGGTGATTAACCATGTGGCGACTTTGCAGGCGGATGGGGGGCTGTCCGTTGATGCTGATGCTGTACATAACTCTGGTGAAAAACTGAGAGTAGATAGGGTGGTGGAGCAGTCTGTAGTAGAGAGGGAGGTTTATCAATATAAAACGGCAGTTACAGGGGTGGTTGAAGGTAACTGTGGGGGGTCAAGAACTTGTTATTATAGGGTTTCTTATATTGGCTATGTTGTGCCTGGAGTTATTTATCAATATTTTGGGGCGGGGGGGGCGAAAGGTCGTTATGTAAAATATGAAGTTTTGAGTAATGATGTTGAGAGATCAAAGCTGGTGCTTAAAAAAATCCCTTATGTTTATAGTGGGGATTATGTGCCCGATCAGTGGGGGCGCGTGTCGGTTGAAGAGATTAGTTATTTTAAAAAGGATGAAAAAGGGTATTTTTATTTGCCTGGGTATGATCCAGCAAGGTATGTACTCCCAGTTGATGGTTTTAGAGGGGTTGCAATGAACCCGGCTGACTTGAGTTCAAATTTTGATTGGCAAAACTTTTATAACACGAATAGAGGTGTAGGGGTAGCTTTCACAAGTGGTGAGGTTCGTGTTGAAGGTAGGGATGATATTGCAGTCAAAGGTGAAAAGGCTCGTGTGAGCACTACATTGAAAACGTTGGAAAAGTCCGAAGGAGGGAAGGAGGGGGCGCGGTTTTTAATTGGTGGAGATTTGAGGGTTAATGCGGTTGAACTAAAAAATGAATATGCCGATATTTTGGTTTCAGGTAGTGGCAGCGTTGATGTAAAGAAAGGGGTAAGTAATGTCGGGCAAGAGCTGTTTCAGACTGAAACTACTTATAGCGTTAGCAAGTTGTTTACGAATGATCTCTCGAAGTCGATGACCTGTTCTTTGGATTGGAGAAAGTCAGGTTGTTTTTATGAGGTTGCACTTCCTGTAAAAGAAACAAAAAAAGTAACAGCATCGATTGACGCCACCATTAGTACTGGCCAAAAACTCTCACTACAAGCCCCCACCATTTCCAACGGCAAGGCTTCGCAACTCGACATCTCTCTAACTACCGGCAATAGCCAGCCCGCAGCGGCGGCGGTAAATACCGCGGCGGGCAAGGCTTTGACGCAGGTCGATGGCGACGCGGCCAGCGCGGGCAAGAAGCTGGGCGGCAAGCCGCTGGATGCCCTTGCCTCCGCGCAAGCGTTGGCTGGGCCGCTGACTGGCGCGCAAGCGGCGGCGGATCTGCAAAAGTCCGCTGTGACCAGCCAAGCCGGCGCGCAGTGGGACGGGACCAAAACCTCGGTGTTGCCGCAGCAAGTGTTGCTGGAGTCCGCCGGCACCAAGGCGGCCAACCCGGTGGCCGGCGGCTATAGCCTGCCTAATAACGGTCTGTTCCAGACGCGCCCGGCGCCGGCGCAGCCCTATCTGGTGGAGACCGACCCGCGCTTCATCCAGTACAACAATTTCATTTCGTCGGATTACCTGCTCAAACAATTGGGCTACGACCCCAGCCGCGTGGAAAAACGCCTGGGAGACGGTTTCTACGAGCAGCAACTGGTCAGCCGCGCGGTGACGGAACTGACCGGCAAGCGCTTCATCGGCGGCAACGCCAACGCGACGCAGCAATACCAGCAATTGATGAACCAGGGCGCGGAATACGCCAAGCAATTCCAATTGACGCCGGGCGTGGCGCTGTCCGCGGAGCAGATGTCCCGACTCACCGCGGACATGGTGTGGCTGGTGAATCAGAATGTCGACGGCCACGACGTACTGGTGCCGGTGGTGTACTTGGCCAAGGCGCAGGAGCAATCGCTGCGCGGCCAGGGTGCGGTGCTGGCCGGCAGCCATATGGCGTTGCTGGCCGATGGCTCGCTGATCAACAGCGGCACGCTGAAGGCAGACAACAGCCTGTTGGCGCAAGCGGGCGATATCCGCATCGAAGGCGGCAAAGTGCTGGCCGGCGGCGACCTGGGCCTTGGCGCTCGCCACGATCTGCTTGTTGGCGATGACAAGCAACACAGCCAGGCCGGCAGCGTGATCCAGGCAGGCAACCTGCAGCTGCAGGCCGGCAACGATCTGAAGCTGCAAGCCGCGCAGTTGCAGGTCAGCGGCGACGCGCAACTGCAGGCCGGCCGCGATCTGGACATCGCCAGCCGCGAAAACCGTTACAGCCATGCCGGCAACACCGGCCGCAGCCAGTACAGTTATCAGCAAGTCGACCATGTCGGCAGCACGCTGCAAGTGGGCGGCAGCCTGGGTTTCAACGCCGGGCACGACCTCACGCTTAGCGGCGCGGAGGTCAAGGCCGGCGGCAAGCTGCTGGCCGTGGCCGGCAATGAGCTGACCCTGCAATCCACATTGGACAGCAAGCAAGGCCAGGGCAGCTGGAATGGTTGGGGTTGGGGCGCGTACTCGACGCTGGACCAGACTCGCCATGCCACCCAGCTGCAGGCCAGCGGCGATATGCTGTTGCAAGCCGGCGGCAATCTAGCCCTCAACGGCTCTCAGGCCCAGGCCGGCGGCGGCCTGCTGGCGTTGGCCGGCAAGCAGTTGACCGTGCAAAGCGAAGTCAACAGCCGGCAAGATCGTCTCAATGTGCAGATGGGTTCCAAGGGCTATGGTCACAGTTGGCAAACGGACAGCCTTACCGTGGCTGGCCTGACCAGCCAGGGCAATCTGCAGTTGCAAGCCGGCGACGCCGCCGTGTTGAACGGCGCCAGCCTAGGCGGCCATGGCGGTTTGACGCTGAATGTAGGCCAGGATATCCGCCTGGGGGCGGTGGCTACTCAAAGCCGCAGCGACAACTACTACACCAATGGCGATATCCACAACAACTACGACCTTAGCCAGCACGGCAGCGCATTGTCCGGCGCTAGCGGTTTGACCCTTAATGCAGGCCGCGATATCGCAACTCAGGCGGCCAACATTATCAGTGACGGTCAATCGGTTTTGTTGGCTGGGCGTGATATAGCGCTGGGTACTGCGGACAATAGACATAGCGACTACCACAAGACCGTGCGTAGTTCTGGGGGTATGTTCAATAAAAAAACCGTCACCGATATCAGCTCCCACGACAGCACCACGGCGCAACAGACATTGTTATCCGCCGATGCCATCGTAGCTAAAGGCGTGCGCGACATTCGGGCCGTAGGCGCGCAGATTGTCGCTAACAACGATGTGGCTTTGATTGCGGGACGTGATATTACGCTGGACAGCGCCATAGACCGGGCGCGCTCCGAACATATTCATATAGAAAAAACCAGCGGCATGTTCGGCAGCAGCGGGGGTGGTTCGTTTGGTGTAACCGTAGGCAGCCGAACCAAAGGACTTGAAGAACTGCAGACCAATGCCTCCCATGTCCAGGGCGTGGTTGGCAGCAACGCCGGCAGTCTGCTGATTCAGGCCGGAGGCAAAATCGACCTGATAGGCACCCAGTTGCAAGCGGCCAAAGATATTCGGATTGATGGTCGAGATGTCAGCGGAGTCGCGGTGGTGGATGCATTGGACAGCCGCACGCTTAGTTACACCGAATCCAGCGGTTTGCGTATCGGAGCCAAAAGCACGGTCAGCCAGGCTGCGGTCAATCTGATGAGCACCGCGGACCGCGGCTCGCAAGTCAGCGATCCTAGGCTTAAAGCGCTTTATGCCGCCAAAGCGGCTTACGCCGCCAAAGACTTGTCCACCATGATGCAGTCCGTCAGTCAAAGCACGGACAAGGGCGGCGGTTTGAAGGGCAGGGTTTCCATCGGCTATGGCTATAGCCGTGAAGAAAGCGAGAGCGTCTCCCACGTTGATGTGGTGAAGAAAGCGCAAGCTGCGGCTGGTGGCGAAATAGATATTCGGGCGCGGGGCGATGGGAGTGGAGAAAACGGAGACATCACGCTGACCGGGGCGGCTTTGACTGCCAACGCCATTGCTTTGAACGCCGCCCGAGACCTGATCACCCATAGCCAGGAGGCCATCAGCAGCCAGGAAAGCACCTATCGCAAGCTGGACCTGGAAGCAGGGGTTTACATTGGCGGAAGCGTGGGCAAAGGCGGGGGCAAAGGCGGGATTGGAGCTTACGGCTCTGCGGCAATGAATCAGAGCAGCACCAAGATCAGCAGTCTGACGCATGAGGAAACCACGCTGGACGCCACCGGCAAAGTGCAAGTCAAAACCGGCCGCGACGCTAGTCTGACGGGGACGACCGTACGCGGCGACAGCATCCAATTTGAGGTGGGCAGAAATCTCACATTGACCAGCGAGCAAGATCGGGATCAATACCGACAAAAGAGTTGGTCCGGTCAGATTGAAGGCCGCTATGCCTATGGCAACGATAGCGGAGTGGACGGCAGTCTGAGCTTTAGTCAAACCAAGAGCGATTGGCGCAGCGTGCAGGAGCAAACTGGCTTGTTTGCCGGCAAGGGTGGTTTCGATGTCGCCGTGGGCGGGCATTCCCAGTTGAATGGCGCGGTGATCACGAGCACGGCGGACATCGCCAAAAACAAGTTGCTTACTAATAGCCTGGGCTTTGCCGGGCTGGAAAATTCCGCGGAATATTCCGCCGTCAGTTTCAGCGCCAGTTTCAGCTCCGGCGGGGATGGCATGGGCGGCGCGCCAAAGGGCGGCATGGTGATGCCAGGTTTGGGCGTTCCGCAGCAGGAGTCCAAATCCAGTACCACGAACAGCGCGATAGCCGGCGGCAGCATTACCGTCAAGCAAGATCAGAGCAGCGGCCAAGATAGCACTGCGGGTTTAAGTCGCGACACCGCAAGCGCGGGTGGGCAATTGGAGCGTATCTTCGACGCCAAGAAAGTTGCGGAGCAACAAGAGTTCAGCCGCGTCTTGGGCGAGGTAGGTTTCCGCGCCGTGGGCGACTTGTCTAAGGAAATGGGTTGGAAGGACGGTAGTCCGGAAAAGATGGCGCTGCATGCGCTGATGGGGGCGCTGCAGGCTAAGGCGGGCGGGGGTAATATGTTGGCGGGCATGGCGGCGGCCGGCGCCAATGAATGGATAGGCAGCCAAGTGGCTGATTATCTGCAGAGCAATACCCAGTTGGACGAGCCGCAACGCAAAGCCATTCAGCAGTGGGCAGCCGTCGCCACCGGTGCGGTAGTGGGCGGACTGAGCGGCGGCGATACTGGTGCGGCATTGTCGGGAGGCGCGGTGGCGCTGGATGGGGAAAAGTTCAATAGGCAGCTGCACCCCAGTCAGACCAAGCTGGTGAAGGAAAAAGCAAAACAGTTGGCGGGGAAAGAGGGACTAAGCGCCAAACAATGGGAGGCTCGCCTGTTGGAGCAACTGGCCTTCCAAAATAGCGAGATGTACATTAGCTACCGCAATGACCCGCAGGCGGAAGCCATTTTGAAAGACCTGCAAGGGAGTAGCGGTGTTCGTCTGGATTATCGTGGAACCGCGGACTATAAGAACGATGCATTGAATCTACAGTATCTGCCTCAGATGGCGGATGCTTATGCTCAGTTGCCGCGGCTTAATGGCAGGATGAACCAGGAGCAATTTGCTCGCTATGTTGGGTTGGTGACCGGCGATTTTGCTCATGTTTCCAAGGCGGAGCAGAAACAAGTTGTGTTGCAGTTGCAGGAGGAATATACAGCAACGTTCAAGCAACAATTGGACTTGTATAAAAGCGGAAAAACCGCCTCGCCGCAAGTGATTCAGTTGGATAACCGTCTAGATCAGCTGAACAAGTTGTTGGGTACGGCGGAACACGTGGCGGTGACAAGCGGGGCGATTAACGAGTCTCAAACCAGCTTGATGCAAAGGGCAATCGCATCGGGCCTGTTGTTTTCCACCAATGGCGTCGCCCCCAAGCCGCAAGGCAGGCCGGTTGGCGGCGGGACGCTGGTGAAAGCGGGGCCGGCGAAGGAAAAGCCGGACTACCTGTCCGCATCGCCAGTGCCAGCAAAAACGCAAACCAAGCTGAATGCCAACCGAGATGGGGAAAGCTATCATGCGGAAACTTGGTCGTCGTTGAAGGCTGGGGTGGATCAGATCAGAAAACAGTATCCCATAATGAATGAAAAGGGGATGCCAGCTGGAAATGCAGGTGTGGCAGAAATTAATGTTTATGGTAAAGAGAGTGTGGAAGTGAAGGCGCACTCTAGAATAGGAAACAGTCCAGAAGGGCAGCGAGATGGGTTTGTTAGCTTACCTCCTCCGGGCGAAAGAATTCTAACCCCATATGCAGGTCCTTTTAAAGGGGTGCCAAGGGAGTCGGATACTGAGTTTAAAATATTGGAGGCTTTTGCTCAGAAGTACCGAAATGATGTTGGTGTGCGGGGAAATATTAATTTGTTTACGGAAAGGCCTCCTTGTGAAAGCTGTTCTAAAGTTATTAGGGAGCAGTTTGTGGAGTTGTTCCCCAACGTGGAGGTACGGTTGTACCATGGGAATGGTAATGTCGCAGTTTACAAGGATGGTGGGGTGGTGACAGTTACCCCTTCCGGGGCCGAGCGAAATAAGGGGAAGTGGCCAGTTGCGCCAGATTTGTCTTATAATCCTGTAAAGAAAAAATAAGGAGGTAAAGTGTTTCCTGCGTCGAGTTTGAATGATTTGTTGGGTGAAGGCGTCTATGGCTTTTCTGAAAGAGAGGCTGTATATCTTGCGGCAGTTAAATTTTGCGATGATATTTTTGATTCTGAGTGGAGGTTGGCAGAGCGACATAGTTATACGCCAGAGCAGGTTAGTCATATATTTTGGTGGGTAATGAATGAGGCTTGGGATGTCTACTGCCAAGTTAACGCGAATCTTCCGATTGCATGGTTGTCTATCACCAAAAAAGCCTTAGAGTGGGATCACGTGCCGATCAATTTTCATCCTTGGGCCTTGGCGATATTGGAGCATTTTGACTTGGAGCGTTATCATGCGGCCTATCATTTGCCACGGGACGAGTACGAGGCGATTGCCCGTGATTTGCCGATAGTGCTGGAAGGTCTGCGCAATTATCCGGCGGAAAAGCTGACTGCGCCGATAGACGAGGATAATTGGGGCTATATCGATTATTAGAGGCTGAAGCCTGCGGCCTTCTATGGCCATGAAAGCGGCGCGCCAATCCGGCGCGCCGCTTTTTTACGCCTTAGCTATTGCGGCCGGGCGTCTTGCCTTCCAGCTCGGTTTTGGCGACTTGCGCGCGTTGCAGCGCGTGCACGCTGTCCACGTGCTGGAAGACGTCGCAACGCAGCGCGCCCAGCACCATCAACTGCTCCGCGTAGTTGAAGAAACCCACCCAATAGCCGCGGGCATGGTGAGGGTCGCGGAAGTCGATATCGTAGGCGATCTTGCCGAGCAGGCCCTTGTTGTGGCGGTCCAGATTGTCTTTCAGGTATTGGGCCAGGTGGGCGGCGCATTCGCGGCCGTAAGCGCAGGCGTCCACGTAGTCGTCGGCGGGCGGCATCTGCCAATGGTGGGGCTGGCCGCGTTGCGGCAGGTGGCGGACGAAGGGCAGCTGAGTGGCCTGGGTTTCGTGAGGCTTGGGTCGGTAATGACGGCGCGGGGGAAGTGCTTGGGACATTAGGGATACTCCTATGAGAGTGTGCATGATGTCCCCGCTTCTCGGTTCCAGTCGGGAGGCGGGCGCAAGACCACGGGACTGGAACACCGATCACTCTCTACTCGGCGCGGCTGAAGCCGTTCCCGCAGCCTGCGCCCGCCGTATGGGCGTGCTCAGGCGGCGAACAATAAGGGCCGCAAAGCGGCCCGTCCGCTGAGAGTGAAGTTTTTGGGGTTCCAGTCCCAGTGCCGGATGTGGATCGGCACGCAGGCGATTGTGGCGGCGCGGGCGGGGTGGGTCAAGGGCGCGCGGCCGCCGAGTTTTGGGCTTGGGCTTGCGGCCAAGCCCCCCGGTCCCAGCCGCCGGCGATGCGGCGGGCGCTGGGAGGGGGCTTAAGAACGGGCTTAGTTGGCGCGCTTGCCCAGGGTGATCCGGCGCTGGGCGAAGGTTTCCCGGCTCAGGCGGATGGAGTCGTAATGACGGCGGCTGAGGCGGGTGCCGCCGGCGCGGCGCAGAGACAGCCCCAGCGTGTTCTGGTCATTGGCTTCGCGTTCGCCGGCAAAGGTCTGGGCGGCGGCCTGGCAAGCGGCTTGCCGGCGGGTGGCGGCCGGGTGCGCCTGATAGGCGTTGCTGGCCTGTTCCAACGCTTTGCGCAGCAGTTGCGGTTTGGTCTGCTCCAGCGCGTCGGCTATTTGGTCCGCGGTGGCGCGGATCAGCTCGTGCAGCGCCTGCTGTTGCAGTGGGCGTTTATTGCTGCAGTCCAGCCCTGCCTGCTGGCTGAGTTGCTCCAGTTGCTGACTGAGGGTGCTGACGCCGCCCTGGCGGAAGCGCTCGGCTTGTTGCGGGTGGAGCTGGGCGGCGGCGGCGATCATGGCTTCGCGGTAAGCCTGGATCAGGGCTTTGGCGTCCGCACCGGGCGTCCTGGCCAGGTCGCGGCGCACCATGTCTTCGGTGTGGGCGTCGATGAAGGCGTGCACTTCGCGGGCTTGGTGATTGTGCAGCAGTTGTCGCCAGGTATTGAGCGGTTGCTGGTTCAGCCAGTGGGCGAAGCGTTGCTGGGCGGGTTTGAACGCCGGGTCCACGCCGGCCGGCGCGGCAGTGGCGAAGCGGCGTCTGGCCTGGTTCAGCGCGCTGTCGTGGGCGCGGGAGCGGGCGGCGCTTGGGCTGGGCGCGGCGCGCAGCAGGGCGGCGTTGGCGTCGCTGTTCTGCGCGCGTTTGAGTTCGCCGGCCAGCGCAGTTTGCGGCGGGGTGTCCGGGTCCGCGGAACCGCGAGGGTGAATGCAGCTGAGCAATAGGTCGGAAATTTTCATAAGTGCTCCTGAGGCGGTATGGGCGGCGTTTAGCGCCGCCTTTTTGTTGGTGCGGCGCAGTGTGCCCAAACCCGGGAGCGTTCAATATAAAGAAATGGCCATGTCCCCGGCATGCGCTCAGAGCAGCATCACCAGCTTGTACTCCGGCGCCTGGGCCAGTTTGAGGGTGATTTGCTGGTGCTCGATGCGGCCGGCGCTGGGGTGGTGGAACACGCGGCTGCCGCCCTCGCGGCCCTGGACGTCTTGCTGCTGCCAGTATTGGCGGAATTCCGGGCTTTTCGCTTCCAGCTCCGCAATCATCGCGGCCACGGCGGGCTGGTTCAGCCGCGGGCTGAGATCGGCGCGCAGCTCGGCGACGATGCGGCCGGCGCGCTCCGCCCATTGGTCGATGAAGCTGCGCGCTTCCGGGGCCAGGAAGATGAAGTCCAGCAGGCTGCGGCTGGCGTCCGGCCGGCCCAGCCAGTCGCGGAACAGCCTTTGGGCCGGCGGGTTCCAGGCCACGGCGCGCCATTCGGCATCCAGCACGTAGGCCGGGGAGTCGATATGGGCGGTGGCCTGCTTTAACAGCGCCTTAGCCTGTTCGGACGGGCCGCGCCATTCCGGTTCCGGGTCTTTGAGGCCTGCAAGGTTGAACAGGTAGTCGCGCTCGGCGGCGGTCAGGCGCAAGGCCTCGGCCAGCCGGGCCAGGGTGGGGGCGGACACGGATTGGGTGCGGCCTTGTTCTATCCAGGTCAGCCAGGTGGTGCTGATGTCGCACAGCGCGGCCACTTCTTCGCGGCGCAGGCCTTTGGCGCGGCGGCGCTGGCCGGGCGGCAGGCCGGCTTGTTCCGGGCTCAGCCGCTCGCGGTGGGCGCGGATGAATTGGCCCAGCGGCGCGATGTCTTTGCTGGCGGTCATGGGCGTAGGGCTCTGGGTATTAGTATCGCTACTAGTATAAGCAACTGGCTTGTTGCCGGGAAAGTTTGGCTCCAAGATAAGTCCACGGAACAAAGTCCTGTGGCCGATGCGCGGAAACCCGCGGCGTCGGCGGCAGTCTCAAGTTGAATAACCGGATTCGAGCAAACACCATGACCGCACAGACCTTGTACGACAAATTATGGAACAGCCACGTGGTGCGCCAGGAGGCGGACGGCACGGCCTTGCTGTACATCGACCGCCACCTGGTGCACGAGGTGACCAGCCCGCAGGCGTTCGAGGGGCTGAAGCTGGCGGGCCGTCCGCTGTGGCGCGTGGATTCGGTGGTGTCCACCGCGGACCACAACACGCCCACCGATCATTGGGACGAGGGCATCAAGGACCCGATCTCGCGCCAGCAGGTGGAAACGCTGGACGCCAACATCAAGGCCTTCGGCGCGCTGGCGTATTTTCCATTCAAGGACAAGGGCCAGGGCATCGTCCATGTGATGGGGCCGGAGCAAGGCGCCACGCTGCCGGGCATGACGGTGGTGTGCGGCGACAGCCACACTTCCACCCACGGCGCTTTCGCCGCGCTGGCGCACGGCATCGGCACTTCCGAGGTGGAGCATGTGATGGCCACGCAGTGCCTGGTGGCCAAGAAGTCCAAGAATATGTTGGTGCGGGTGGACGGCAAGCTGGGCCGCGGCATCACCGGCAAGGACGTGGCGCTGGCCATCATCGGCAAGATCGGCACCGCCGGCGGCACCGGCTATGCGATCGAGTTCGCCGGCGAGGCCATCGAGAGCCTGTCGATGGAAGGCCGGATGAGCTTGTGCAATATGGCGATCGAGGCCGGCGCGCGCTCGGGCATGGTGGCGGTGGATCAGAAGACCATCGATTATGTGAAGGGCCGGCCGTTCGCGCCCAAGGGCGAGCAGTGGGAGCAGGCGGTGGCGTATTGGCGCACCTTGCGTTCCGATCCGGGCGCGGCTTTCGACGCGGAAGTGGTGTTGCGCGCCGAGGAGATCCTGCCGCAGGTGACCTGGGGCACTTCGCCGGAGATGGTGGTGGATATTGACGGCGCGGTGCCGGACCCGGCGCGGGAAAGCGATCCGGTGAAGAAAAGCGGCATCGAGCGCGCGCTCAGCTATATGGGCTTGCAGGCCAACACCCCCATCCACGACATCGCGGTGGACATCGTCTTCATCGGCTCCTGTACCAATAGCCGCATTGAGGATTTGCGCGAGGCCGCCAGCGTGGCCAAGGGCCGCCACAAGGCCGCCAATGTGAAGCAGGTGCTGGTGGTGCCGGGCTCCGGCCTGGTGAAGGCGCAGGCGGAGGCCGAGGGGCTGGACCAGGTGTTCCTGGCCGCCGGTTTCGAGTGGCGCGAGCCGGGCTGCTCGATGTGCCTGGCGATGAACGCGGACCGCCTGTTGCCGGGCGAGCGCTGCGCGTCCACGTCCAACCGCAATTTCGAGGGCCGCCAGGGTCAGGGCGGCCGCACGCATCTGGTCAGCCCGGCGATGGCGGCGGCCGCCGCCGTCACCGGTCATTTCGTCGATGTGCGTTCGTTGTAACCGTTCCAAGGAGAGAATCATGCAAAAACTGCTGTTGTTGGTACTGGCCGCGCTGACCCTGAGCGCTTGCAATACGGTGAAGGGCGTGGGCCAGGATGTGTCCAAGGGCGGGCAGGCGATTGAAAACGCCGCCAAGGACGTGTCCAACAAAATGTGATGCGGCGGCCCGCTCCCGGCGGACGCCGGGGCGGTTCCTCCGTCACGCACTCTCTAATTGAAGGCGGGCGCTAGCGCCCGGAAACGGCATTGACGATGAAAGCATTTACCACCCTGACCGGTTTGGCCTGTCCCTTGGATCGCGCCAATGTGGATACCGACGCCATCATTCCCAAGCAGTTCTTGAAATCGATCAAGCGCTCCGGTTTCGGTCCCAATCTGTTCGACGAATGGCGTTATCTGGACCACGGCGAACCGGGCATGGACAACAGCAAGCGGCCGCTGAACCCGGACTTCGTGCTCAATCAGCCGCGTTATCAAGGCGCGCAGGTGCTGTTGGCGCGCGAGAACTTCGGCTGCGGCTCCAGCCGCGAGCACGCGCCGTGGGCTTTGGACGACCAGGGCTTCCGCGTGGTGATCGCGCCTAGCTTCGCCGACATCTTCTTCAACAACTGCTACAAGAACGGCCTGCTGCCCATCGTGCTGGCGGCGGACGCGGTGGATCAGCTGTTCCGCGAATGCGCGGCCGCCGAGGGCTATCAGCTGACGGTGGACCTGGCGGCGCAGACGGTGAGCACGCCGGTCGGGCAGCTGTTCTCCTTTGACATCACCGAGCACCGCAAACATTGCCTGCTGGGCGGCCTGGACGAGATCGGTCTGACCTTGCAGCATGCGGACGAGATCAAGGCTTTCGAAGCCAAGCGCCGCGGCGAGCAGCCGTGGTTGTTCGCCTGAACGACGGGAGCGGAGGAGGCGGGATGAGCACGCTACAGCAGGGTGGCCACGGGCATAGACAGCACGTCGAGCAGCAGTTCGGCGGCCAGGCCGCCGCCTATCTGAGCAGCCAGGTGCATGCGGAAGGCGCGGAGTTCGCCGAACTGCGCCAAGCGGCGGCGGAGCATGGCGCGGCGCGGGTGCTGGACCTGGGCTGCGGCGCCGGCCATGTCGGCTTTCAGGTGGCGGAGGCGGCGCGGGAGGTGGTGGCTTACGATTTGTCGGCCGCCATGTTGGAAGTGGTGGCGGCGGAAGCGGCCCGGCGCGGCCTGGACAATCTGAGCACGCGCCAGGGCGCGGCGGAGCGGCTGCCCTTCGCCGACGGCGACTTCGATCTGGTGTTCAGCCGCTATTCCGCCCATCACTGGAGCGACGTTGGCCTGGCGCTGCGCGAGGCGCGGCGGGTGTTGAAGCCGGGCGGCCGGCTGGCGCTGATAGACGTGATGTCGCCGGGGCAGCCCCTGCTGGACACGCATTTGCAGGCGGTGGAAGTGTTGCAGGATTCCAGCCATGTGCGCAATTACAGCGCCGGCGAATGGCTGACGATGCTGGCCGAGGCCGGTTTCGCGGTGGACAGCTTGCGCCGTCAGCGGCTGCGGCTGGCCTTCGACGCCTGGACCGCGCGCATGCGCACGCCGCCGGAGATGGCCGCTGCCGTCCGCTTGCTGCAACAGCGGATGGGCAGCGAGGTGCGCGATTACTTCGCCATCGAGACGGACGGCAGTTTCAGTTCCGACGTGATGGTGCTGTGGGCCGGCAGATGAGCGTCGCCCGCGGCGAGGACCGGCGCGGCGCGATGGCCTGGCTGCATCGCCATCCCTGCTGGGCTTTCGTGCTGCTGGGCTTGAGCTTTCTGGTGTTCGGCGCGGGCACGGTCAACCTGGCCCTGTTGTTGCAATTGAATTTCAAGCTGTGGCTGGACGCCGGCTGGCAGGCGGCGATGGACGGCGCGCTGCGCCAGTTGCTGGAATTGCTGGCGTCCGGTTATGCCGCGATGGCGGCTTATATCGTATTCAAATGTTGCGAGCGGGCGCTGGTTGAGCGGCTGACCCGGCGCGGTCATCAAGACTGAAAAGGAAAACACCATGAAAATCGCCATTCTGCCGGGTGACGGCATCGGTCCGGAAATCATCGCCCAGGCGCAGCGCGTGCTGGAAGTGCTGCGCAAGGACGGCCTGCCGATCGAAACCGAGCAGGCGCCCTTGGGCGGGGCCGGCTACGACGCCTTTGGCCAGCCGTATCCGGAATTCACCCAGAAGCTGTGCCGCGAATCCGACGCGGTGCTGCTGGGCGCGGTGGGCGGCCCGGCCTATGACAAGCTGGAGCGTCCGCTGCGGCCGGAGCGCGGCCTGCTGGCCATCCGCAAGGATTTGAACCTGTTCGCCAATCTGCGGCCAGCCATCCTGTACCCGGAGCTGGCCAACGCCTCCACGCTGAAGCCGGAGGTGGTGTCCGGCCTGGACATCATGATCGTGCGCGAACTGACCGGCGACATTTACTTCGGCCAGCCGCGCGGCATCGCCGTCAACGAGCTGGGCGAGCGCGAGGCCTACAACACCATGCGCTACAGCGAGGGCGAGGTGCGCCGCATCGCCCATGTCGCCTTCGGCATCGCGATGAAGCGCGACAAGCGCTTGTGCTCGGTGGACAAGGCCAATGTGCTGGAAACCACCGAGTTCTGGAAAGAGGTGATGATAGACGTGGCCAAGGAGTATCCGCAGGTGGAGCTGTCCCATATGTACGTGGACAACGCGGCGATGCAGCTGGTGCGCAATCCCAAGCAGTTCGACGTGATGGTGACCGGCAATATCTTCGGCGACATCCTGTCGGACGAGGCCTCGATGCTGACCGGCTCCATCGGCATGCTGCCGTCGGCCTCGCTGGACGAAAACAACAAGGGCCTGTACGAGCCCTCGCACGGCTCGGCGCCGGACATCGCCGGCCAGAACCTGGCCAATCCGCTGGCCACCATCTTGTCCGCGGCGATGATGCTGCGCTACACCTTCGGCCTGGAAGACGCGGCGCTGCGGGTGGAAAACGCGGTGAAGACCGTGCTGGCGCGCGGTCTGCGCACCGCCGACATCCACGAGGCCGGCTGCGAAAAAGTCAGCTGCTCGGCGATGGGGGATGCGGTGGTGTCCGCGCTGTAAGCGGCGGCGCTTCGCCCGGCTTGCGCCGGGCGAACCGTCTGTTCTGATTTGAATACAATAAAAACGAAATACCCCATTGCCTGACGCTTTCCCGCGCTGCACAATGGGGTGACAACATTACAGCAGCCCGCCGCGCAGGCGGGCGCGACGATTTGACAGACAGATACCAGGAGAAACCCCAGTGAGAGTAGGTTTTGTTGGCTGGCGCGGCATGGTGGGTTCCGTGCTGATGCAGCGCATGCGCGAAGAGAACGATTTTGCGGTGATCGCCGAGCCGGTGTTCTTCACCACCTCCAATGTGGGCGGCAAAGCCCCCGACATCGGCCGCGACACCCCGGCGCTGAAAGACGCGAAGGACATCGCCGAACTCAAGTCCATGGACGTGATCGTCACCTGCCAGGGCGGCGATTACACCAATGCCATCTATCCGCAGCTGCGCGCCGCCGGTTGGAACGGTTACTGGGTGGACGCGGCTTCCGCGCTGCGCATGGAAGACAAGGCCATCATCATCCTGGATCCGGTCAACAAGACTGTGATCGAGCAGGGCCTGGCGCGCGGCGTCAAGGACTACGTCGGCGGCAACTGTACCGTGTCGCTGATGCTGATGGCGCTGGGCGGTTTGTTCCAGAACGATCTGGTGGAGTGGGCCACCTCCATGACCTACCAGGCCGCCTCCGGCGCCGGCGCGCAGAATATGCGCGAACTGCTGTCCGGCATGGGCGCGATCAACGCCCAGGTGTCCGGCCTGCTGGCGGACCCGGCTTCCGCCATCCTCGACATCGACCGCAGAGTGTCGGACTTCCTGCGCGCGGACGATTTCCCCAGCCAGAATTTCGGCGTGCCGCTGGCCGGCAGCCTGATTCCGTGGATAGACAAGGACCTGGGCAACGGCCAATCCAAGGAAGAATGGAAGGGCGGCGTGGAAACCAACAAGATCCTGGGCCGCTCCGCCAATCCGGTGCCGGTGGACGGCTTGTGCGTGCGCGTGGGCGCGATGCGCTGCCACAGCCAGGCGCTGACCATCAAGCTCAAGCGCGACGTGCCGCTGGACGAGATCGAAGCCATGCTGGCCGCCGCCAATCCCTGGGCCAAGGTGGTTCCCAACACCCGCGAGGCCTCGATGGCCGAACTGACCCCAGCCGCGGTGACCGGCACGCTGGCCACGCCGGTGGGGCGCCTGCGCAAGATGGCGATGGGCGGCGAATACCTGTCCGCCTTCACCGTGGGCGACCAACTGTTGTGGGGCGCGGCCGAGCCGCTGCGCCGCATGTTGCGTATCCTGATCGAGCGCTGACAGGGTAGAATGGCGGCAGCCTGGGGCCCGCTTTGACGGGTTCCTACTGCCGAGCCGCGCGCCAAGCGCGCGGCGATGCGAACAAGGGCACTGAGACGTGCCCTTTTTTTGCGCGCGGTATTCTGTTTGAAATGATTGATTGAGAAAGTAAAGCGATGTCGAATTCTATTCAGCTTGCCGTTGTCGGCGCCACCGGCCTGGTGGGCCAAGCCGTATTGGAGCTGCTGGCCCAGCGCCAGTTGCCGGTGTCCCGCGTCTTCGCCGTGGACGCGGCGGACAAGGAAGGGGAAACCGCCGCCTACGGCAACCTGGAGCTGGACGTGCATCCCATCGACGGTTTCTCCTTTGAAAACGTGGCGCTGGCCATCTTCGCCGCCGGCAGCGAACTGGCGCGCGAATACGCGCCGCAGGCGCGCGCGGCCGGCGCGGCGGTGGTGGACTTCAGCTCCGCCTTCCGCGAAGACGACAGCGTGCCGCTGGTGATTCCCGCCATCAACGGCGCGCTGCTGGCGGACGCCGGCGAAGCCGCGCTGGCC
The DNA here is from genome assembly GCF_001043705.1 of Chromobacterium sp. LK11. NCBI lineage: Bacteria > Pseudomonadati > Pseudomonadota > Betaproteobacteria > Neisseriales > Chromobacteriaceae > Chromobacterium > Chromobacterium sp. LK11. The sequence goes on along the minus strand of NZ_LDUR01000001.1, from coordinate 182,635 downwards.
GCGGTGCCCAATTGCACGGTGACGCCGCTGGCGCTGGCGCTGGCGGCGCTGCGTCCGCTGGGCTTGCAGCGCGTTTCGGTGGCCACCTATCAATCGGTGTCCGGCAGCGGCCAGGCGGCGATGGAGGAACTGGCGGACCAGACCACGGCGCTGTTCTCCCAGCGCGAGGCCGAAAGCCGGGTCTACGACAAGCGCATCGCCTTCAACGTGCTGCCGCAGATCGGCGCGCTGGACGCCGACGGCGTATCCGAAGAGGAGCGCTCGCTGGAGCGAGAACTTACGCGGCTGTTGGCGCTGCCGCAGCTGCAAGTGGAGGCCACTTGCGTGCGGGTGCCGGTGTTCTTCGGCCACGCCTGGGCGGTGAACGCGGCATTCGAACATGAATTTGACATGGAGCAAGCGCGCAAACGCCTGCTTGCGGCAGGCTTGCAAGTGGTGGCCGCGGACAAGCTGGGCGGCTATGTGACGCCGATGGAAGCCACCGGCAACGAGGCGGTGTGGGTCAGCCGCTTGCGCGGCAAGGGCCGGACGCTGAGTTTCTGGCTGGCTGCCGACAATGTGAAAGCGGGCGCGGCGCTCAATTGCGTGAATATCGCCGAAACCCTGTTAAGGCAGAATGGCTTGATCTGATTTCAGCTGTTTGGCTGAAGCCGCGCGCGGCGCGGACAGAGGGCGGCATTCGCGAGAGTGCCGCCCTGTTTCATGGCGGCGGCGGAAATCGAGCGCAAACGGCGTCATTATGAAATCTAGCTAAAAACAGCGGCAGGGCCTAAGATTGCAACAGTTACCGTCTGCGCCCGCTGGGGCCAGCGCAAATAAAATCAAGATAAACCGTGCCGGAAGGTTGACAGTGACACATCAGGCAAAAATCAGAATCGGCGTTCTGGCGGTGGCTTTGGCCTGCTCCGCCAGCGCCTGGGCAGGGCTGGGGAAAATCAACGTCAGGTCCAATCTGGGCGAGCCGTTTCGCGCCGATATCGAATTGACCGGGGTGCGGGCGGCGGAGCTGGAAAGCGCCAGAATAGGGCTGGCCGGGGCGGACACGTTCCAGGATTTGAATGTCGATTACGCCACGGTGTTGTCCTCGCTGCGCTTCAGCGTGGCGCCCAGCTCGCGCGGAGCGATGATACGCATCAGTTCTTCCGGGCCGATCAACGATCCCTATCTGCGCTTCGTGGTGGAGGCCAAGACCTCCTCCGGCCGCGCGGTGCGCGAATACACGGTGCTGCTGGATCCCAGCAACTACTCGATGGCCTCGCCGTCCTCCAATATCGTGCAGGACGTGCCCAGTTACGCCGACAACAATCTGTCCAGCCGCTATCGCGGCAACGCCGCGCCCATCGCGCGGCCGCAGCCCGGCATTCTCAAAGTGAAGTCCGGCTCCACCCTGCGCGGCCTGGCCGGCAAGGTGCGCCCGCGCGGCGCCACGCTGGACCAGACCATGGCCGCTCTGGCCCAGGCCAATCCGGACGCTTTCATCGACGGCGACGTCAGCCGCCTCAAGCTGGGCGCGGTGCTGAAAGTGCCGACCAGCCGCAAGATCAAATCCCTGAGCGCCGCTCAGGTGGCCAGCATCCTGGGCGGCCAGCCCGCGGCGCCGGCGGGCGATGCCAAGGCCGGCTCCGATGTGCTGAAGCTGGTGCCCAGCGAGGCGGGCGGCGGCAAGCTGACCGATCTTGAACAGCAAGTGGCGGCCCGCGAGCAGGCGCTGAAGAACGCGGAAGCGCGCATCAGCGCGCTGGAGGAGCAACTGAAGGCCCTGCAGGCGGGCAAGCCCTTGCCGGCGGCCAGTCCCAGTTCCGCTCCGGCCGCGGCGGCGGCCGAGCCCGCCAGCGCTCCCGCGCACGCCGCCAGCGCGCCGGCCCCGGCGCCCGCGGCCAAGCCCGCTCCGGCGGAACACAAACCCGCGGCCAAGCCGGCGGCGCCGCCTCCGCCGCCTCCCGAGCCTTCGCTGCTGGACAAAATCATCGATCACCTGCCGCTGGTGGGCGGCGGCGTGGCCGGCGTGGGCCTGTTGGGCGCGCTGGGTCTGCTGCTGGCGCGCCGGCGCAAGGGCGGCAAGCCCTTGTCGCTGTCCGCCAACAATACCAGCGCCGCCTTGAGCCGCGGCTCGTCTTCCGGCATGGAACCGCCGTCGGTGGGCGGCGGCCATTCCTTCATGAGCAATTTCACCCAGGCGGCCGGCGCCATCGACGCGGCCGAGGTCGATCCGGTGGCGGAAGCCGAGGTCTACATCGCCTACGGCCGCGACGTTCAGGCCGAGGACATCCTCAAGGACGCGCTGGCCAAAGATCCGTCGCGCCAGGAGGTGAGGCTGAAGCTGATGGAAATCTACGCGGCGCGGCCGGACGTCGCCAGCTTTGAAAAGCTGGCGCGGGAAATGCACGCCACCTTCGACGGCCATGGGCCGATATGGGCCAAGGCCGCGGCGATGGGGCGCTCCATAGACCCGACCAACTCGCTCTATCTGTCGGACGGCGAGGGCGAGGACATCGAGGCCGCGCCCGCGCCGGCGTCCAATCCGGGCGGCATCGATCTGGACAAGGAGCTGTTCGGCGAGTCCGGGCCGGCGGCGGCTCCGGAGTCGGAGCCGGCTCTTCCGTTCGAACCGACCGCCGCGCCGGAAGCGGCCGCGCCGCAGGACGACCCCTTGGCCGCCTTGTTCGACGAGCCCCAGGGCGAGGCGGAGAAGAAGGCGGAAGAAGCCAATCTGCTCAACTTCGATCTGGACGCGGAGATGACGCCGCCGGCGGAGGAAGCCAAGGCGGAGGCCGCGCCAGCGGCGCCGGCGGAAAACAATTTGCTGGACTTCGACTTCAATCTGGAAGGCATGGCGGCGGAAGCGCCGGCGGCCGCCGAAGCGCCGGCCTCGCCGGCTGCCCAGCCGGCAGGGTTCGAGTCCCTGTACGAGGACATGCTGGCGGAGACGCCGGCCGCCGAAGCGGAGGCTCCGGCGGCGCAGGCCGAAGGCATGTCGGTGCTGGACGATCCGCTGGCCACCAAGCTGGATCTGGCCAAGGTCTACCTGGACATGGGGGACCGCGACGGGGCCAAAGAGGTGTTGCAGGACCTGATCGCGGAGGCGCAAGGCCCGCTCAAGGCCGAGGCCGAGGCCTTGCTGGCCACGATCAGCGCCTGAGCGGCAGGCGGAGACGATGCGCGGCGGGATGGGGCGACTCCTCCCGCCGTTTGACGATCCGGCGCCGCCGCGTGGTTTTTTAGGCGAAAAACAGGTCAATGTGTGGCTTTTTTGGCCATCTGTAGGATGCAATGAGGCGCGGATGCTCGATTTATCTTCGCTAAGTGGCTGTTGTGTTGTTTCGTTGCAATAATTAAAACGTTATAAGAGCCTGTTTACGATCCGGTCGCCAGCCCTGGTGAGCGGCGACGCGACGGCTTCGAAGAATGAGGGTGGGGAAATTCGTTCATGTCTTTCAAGACACGCATGAGTCAAATCGCGTCGCTGCTGGCCGGTCTGGGCCTGGCGGCGGCCGCTACGGCCGGCTTGGGGCCGATCCGGGTGTTGTCCGCCGATGGAGAGCCTTTCCTGGCGGAGATCCCTGTGGTGGACGAGGAGCCTTCCGACAATGTGCTGGTGGGGCTGGCCGACCGCAACCGTTATCCGCTGCTGTCCACGTACAGCAATTCCGCCGGCAGCCTGCAGTTTTCCATTGTCCGCAAGCCGGACGGCAATGTTCAGAAAATCCAAGTCAAGGGCGCCGCCAGCTATCCGGAGCCGCTGCTGCGTTTCGCCGTGGATCTGAGCTGGCCGGCGGGCCGGCTGGTGCGCGAGTTCGAGGTGGACTATCGCCGCGACGGGCCGCGCAACAAGCCCGCTCCGGCGCGGGAGGAGGGCAAGAAGCCGCTGGCCGGCGTCGATGTCTCGCCGCGGCTGGATTCGCTGGGGCTGAGCGACGCCCGATTGCGTTCGCGTCTGGGCGAGCCCTTGCTGTTGGAGCTGACCTTGCAGGGCAGCGCCCTGGATCAGGCGGAGCCGCCGCGTCTGGCCTTGTTCGCGGTGGCGGCCCAGGGGGAGCCCAGCGCTCAGCAGATGCGCTTGGTGGCCTCCATCGTGCCTCATGTCGAGAAAGTGGCTAAAGGCCGCTTCAATGTGCAGCTGCGCACGGAGCAGCCGGTGACCGAGCCGATGCTGGCCTTCCGGCTGGAAGTGGCGGCGGGCAAGCTCAAGGCGCAGAAAAACTATTCGGTGTTGTTGGACCCCCATTCGGCGGTCAAACCGGCTTCCGCCGCCAAAACGCAGGGTTTGAAAGTGTATCGGGTGCTGAAAGGCGACACCCTGTCCGGCATCGCCAGCCGCGTGCGCGGTGGCGGCGAGGCGGGCGCGGTGGCGCAGCAGTTGCTCGAGGACAATCCCGAGGCCTTTATCTCCGGCGACGCCAATCGCCTGCGCGCCGGCGTGGCCCTGGAGTACCCGGCGGAATGGCAATTGCGCGGGCAGGGCGTTGTCCGGGCCGCGGAGCCAAAGCGGCCGGCCGCGTCGCCCGAGGCTCACGTGGTTCAGAAGAACGCGCAGCCTGAAAGCAAACCCCAGGCGCGCGCGCCGCAGGAACATCAGCCTCCGGTGCAGAAGCCGCCGGAACGCAAGCCGCCGGAGGCCGCGAGGCCGGAGCACAAACCGCAGGAGCACAAGCAGCCGGAACCCAAAGCGCAGGAGCATAAGCCCATAGAGGCCGCGCCGACGGCCAAACCAGCCGCGCCGCTCCAGCCGGCGCATCCGCCTGTCGCCAAAGAGGCGTCCAAACCGGCTCCGGCCGGAGAAACCACGCGGCCAGCGGCCGCGCCGTCGCAGCAGGAGCGGAATTTGCAGCAGATGCTGCAGCGGCAGGACCAGGCCTTGCAGCAAGCCGAACAGCGAGCCAAGGCGCTGGAACAGAAAATCCAGGATTACCAGCGTCAGGCGGCGGCCAAGGCCGCCGCTCCCGCGCCGGCACCGGCGGAAAGGGAGCCCGGACCCGAGGCCGCGCCGGAGCCCAAAGTCGAGACCAAGCCGGAGCCTAAGCCGGAACCCAAGGTGGCGGCGGTCAGTTCTATGCCGGTCGCGGCGGCCTCTGCGCCGCAGGCGGCGATGCCGGAGCCCGCTGAGAAGCCGCATGCCGAACCCGCCGCGCCGCATGAGCCACCGGCGGTCAAGCCCGCCGAAGGCCATGCCCCGCCGGCCACAACGGCGGCCGATAGCTGGACGGACGAATTGGGCGCGATCTTGTCCGACGAGTCTATGCGCTGGAAGCTGGGCGGCGCGGCGGCGGCGCTGGGCCTGGTGGCCCTGCTGCTGGCGCGGCGCAAGCGCAAGGGCGGCGGCAAGGTCGAGCCCGCCGCGCCGGCCTTGAGCGGCACAGCCACCGGCGCTTCGATGCTGGGACCGTTGACGACCTTGATGAGCTCCTTGAAGAAGGGCGACGGCATCGATTTGTCCTCGGTGGACCGGGTGGCGGAGGCCGATGTCTACCTGGCCTACGGCCGCGACGACCAGGCGCTGGAAATCCTGCGCGAAGGACTGGCTCACGAGCCGATGCGGCAGGATCTGCGCTACAAACTGCTGGAAGTGCTGTCCACTCAGCAGGACAAGCAGATGTTCATCGCCGAGGCCACCACCGCCAAGGGCGTGTTCGGCAAGGACAGCACCTTATGGATGAGGGTGTGCGAGATCGGCCAGACCGTCGCGCCCGGCCACCCGCTGTTCGCCCAGGCCAAGCCCGAACCGGCGGCGGAAGCGCCGGCGCAGCCGCCCGCGGCGGTCGAGCCTGCGGCCGCGCCAGCGCCAGCGCCTGCGCCCGCCGCTCCTGCGCCGGCGGCCGCGGCGAGCCCGGACGAGGAGAAGATGGAGTTGGCCAAGCTGTATCTGGAGATGGGCGACAAGGAAACCGCGGACGCCTTGATGAAGGAGGCGGGCCGCTAAGGCGTCCGTCGCGCACGCGAAAGAGGAAGGGGCCGGCGCGCTTGACGCGAGCCGGCCCCTTTGTTTTGCGTCGAAGGCGTCTTATGCCGTGGTTGGCCGCTTTTCTCGTGCGTTCGCAGCAAACGTCATCGTTTGGTCATGGCGCAAACCGGGCAGGATAAGGTAGAGTGAGTGCTTTATTGCTGAAACGACGCGGCGGGCCGCGTCGGTGTGTGAAGAAGGTGTGGGCATGAGGATAGCGCTCGGCATCGAGTATGACGGTCGGGCGTTCGCCGGCTGGCAGACTCAGCCGCATGGCAATACGGTGCAGGACAGATTGAATCAGGCGATCGTGCAGATCGCCGGCGCGGCCGACATCGGCACCGTGGCCGCGGGCAGGACCGACGCCGGCGTGCACGCGGCGATGCAGGTGGTGCATTTCGACAGCCCGGCGCAGCGGCCGCTGAACGCCTGGGTGCGCGGCGTCAACGCCTTGCTGCCGCCGGAGGTGGCGGTGGTGTGGGCGCGCGAGGTGCCGGAAGATTTCCACGCCCGTTTTTCGGCGTTTTCCCGCAGTTACAGCTATTTCCTGCTGACCAGCCCGGTGCGGCCCTGTCTGCTGGCCGGCAAGATGGGCTGGTTTCATCAAGCGCTGGACGTGGCGGCGATGCGGGAAGCGGCCGCCCATTTGCTGGGGCGGCATGATTTTTCCAGTTTCCGCGCTTCGGAATGCCAGGCCAAATCGCCGCTCAAGGATTTGCAGCGGCTGGACATCAGCGAGCAGGACGGCCTGATCCGCTTCGATCTGCTGGCGGACGCCTTTCTGCACCATATGGTGCGCAATATCGTCGGCGCGCTGGTTTACGTCGGCAAGGGCGCTTTGCGCGCCGAGGACATGGCGGGTTTGCTGGCGGCGCGAGACCGCACCTTCGCGCCGCCCACCTTCATGCCGGACGGCTTGTACCTGACCGGCGTGGGCTACCCGGAAACATACGATTTGCCGTCGCAGGCGGACGCCGCGCGACTGGCTTTGTGGAGATAAGCGTGGGCGGCACGACCCGAATCAAGATTTGCGGCATTACCCGGCCGGAAGACGGCGCCGAGGCCGCGCGGCTGGGCGCCGACGCCATCGGCCTGGTGTTTTACGCCAAAAGCCCGCGCCATGTCGGCATCGAGCAGGCGCGCGCGGTGATCGCGGCGCTGCCGCCCTTCGTCAGCGTGGTGGCCTTGTTCGTCAATCCGGAGCCGGACTACGTGCGCGAAGTGCTGGCGGGATGCGCGATCGACATGCTGCAGTTCCACGGCGAGGAGGACGCGGCCTTTTGCCGCTCTTTCCAGCGGCCTTATCTGAAAGCGGTGCGCGTGAAGCCGGGCGTGGACCTGGCCGAGATCGCCGCGCAATATCCGGACGCGCGCGCGGTGCTGAGCGACGCCTTCGTCGAGGGCGCGCACGGCGGCACTGGCGCCACCTTCGACTGGGGGTTGTTGCCGAAGGCCTTGCCGTTGCCGCTGATTTTGTCCGGCGGCCTGGACGAACACAATGTGGCGGCGGCGGTGGCGCAGGTGCGCCCGGCTGCGGTCGACGTCTCCAGCGGTGTGGAGGCGTCCAAAGGAATCAAAGATGTCGCCAGAATGGCGGCATTCATATCAGGAGTTAGACATGGATCGTTATGACCTGCCGGACGCCCAGGGCCATTTTGGCCCGCATGGCGGCGTCTATGTCGCCGAAACCTTGATGGCGGCGCTGGACGAGCTGAAAAACGAGTACGCTCGCGTCAAGGCCGACCCGTCGTTCTGGGAAGAATTCCGCCACGAGCTCAAGCACTACGTTGGCCGCCCCAGCCCGGTTTACCACGCCAAGCGCTGGTCCGAGCAACTGGGCGGCGCGCAGATTTACTTGAAGCGCGAAGATCTGAACCACACCGGCGCGCACAAGATCAACAACGCCATCGGCCAGGCGCTGCTGGCGCGACGCATGGGCAAGAAGCGGGTGATCGCCGAAACCGGCGCCGGCCAGCACGGCGTGGCCTCCGCCACCGTGGCGGCGCGCTACGGCATGGAGTGCGTGGTGTATATGGGCGCCGAGGACATCAAGCGCCAGTCGCCCAATGTGTTCCGCATGAAGCTGCTGGGCGCCACCGTGGTGCCGGTGGAATCCGGCTCCAAGACGCTGAAGGACGCGCTGAACGAGGCGATGCGCGACTGGGTGACCAATATCGACAGCACCTTCTACATCCTGGGCACCGCGGCCGGTCCGCACCCCTATCCGATGCTGGTGCGCGATTTCGTGTCGGTAATTGGTGAAGAGGCCAAGGTGCAGATGCCGGAAGTCATCGGCCGGCAGCCGGATGTGGTGGTGGCTTGCGTCGGCGGCGGCTCCAACGCCATCGGCATGTTCTATCCGTACATTGGCGTGGACGGCGTGCGCATGGTCGGCGTCGAGGCCGGCGGCCTGGGCCTGGCCTCCGGCAAGCACGCGGCGCCGATTTCCGGCGGCGCGCCGCTGGGCGTGCTGCACGGCGCCAAGAGCTATCTGATGCAGGACGAGAACGGTCAGGTGGTGGAAACCCATTCGGTGTCCGCCGGCCTGGATTATCCGGGCGTGGGGCCTGAGCACAGCTATCTGAAGGACATCGGCCGCGCGGACTACGTGGCGATCAACGACGACGAGGCTTTGCGCGCCTTCCACGACTGCTGTCACTTCGAGGGCATTATCCCGGCGCTGGAGTCCAGCCACGCGCTGGCCTGGGCCATCAAGGAAGCGCCGAAAATGGCCAAGGACCAGGTGATTCTGGTCAATCTGTCCGGCCGCGGCGACAAGGACATCAACACCGTGGCCGGCCTCGCCGGCATCACCCTGTAAGGAGGCGCTATGTCACGTATCGCCCAATGTTTTGAAGCGCTGGCCGGCGGCAAGGCGCTGATTCCCTTCATCACCGCCGGCGATCCGTCGCCGCAGCTGACCGTGTCGCTGATGCACGGCCTGGTGGAGGGCGGCGCCGACATCATCGAGCTGGGGGTGCCGTTTTCCGATCCGATGGCCGACGGCCCGGTGATCCAGCGCGCTTCCGAGCGCGCGCTGGTCCACAAAGTGGGTTTGCGCCAGGTGCTGCAGCTGGTGGCGGAGTTTCGTCGCGACAACGACCGCACCCCGGTGGTGCTGATGGGCTATCTGAACCCGGTGTTCGCCATGGGCTACCAGGACTTCGCCGTCGCGGCCAAGGCCGCCGGCGTCGACGGGGTGCTGACCGTGGACAGCCCGCCGGAGGAATCCGCCGATCTGTCGGCGGCCTTGATCGCCAACGGCCTGGATCCGGTGTTCCTGATCGCGCCCACCACGCCGCCGCAACGTGTGGCGGAAATCGCCAAACTGGCGCGCGGATACGTCTATTATGTGTCTCTGAAGGGGGTGACCGGCGCCGGGCATCTGGACATTGACGACGTAGCGCGTAAAATTGCTGCCCTTAGAGAATATTTGACCGTACCGATCGGCGTCGGCTTTGGCATTCGCGACGGCGCGACCGCCAAGGCTATCTCCGCCGCCGCTGACGCGGTGGTGGTGGGCAGCCGTTTGGTGCAGGAAATTGAGGCGGCGACACCCGAAACCGCCAAAGAGCGGTTAACCCGTCTGGTGGCCGAACTGAAGGCCGCCATCCGATAGAACACTGCGGGGGCTCAGCCCCCGTTTTACTGTGCCCGCCGTTTGGCGGCGGGCCCAAGAATCAAGGAGTCAGCATGAGCTGGTTGAACAAGCTCCTGCCGCCGAAGATCAAGCGCGACAACCGCGCCGACAAACCTTCCGCGGTACCGGAGGGGCTTTGGAGCAAGTGCCCGGAATGCGAAGCCGTGTTGTATTACACCGATCTGGAGAGCAATCTGCAGGTGTGTCCCAAGTGTAATCACCACCATCCGCTGACCGCGCGCGAACGTCTGAACCTGCTGCTGGACGAAGAAGGCCGTCGCGAGCTGGGCGAAGAGGTCAAGCCGGTGGATATCCTGAAGTTCAAGGATAGCAAGAAGTACCCGGACCGCCTGACCGCCGCCAAGGGCGACACCGGCGAGGACGACGCGCTGGTGGTGATGCAGGGCAGCATCGAATCGATGCCGGTGGTGGTGGCCGCGTTTGAATTCAAATTCATCGGCGGCTCCATGGGCTCGGTGGTGGGCGAGCGCTTCGTGCGCGGCGTGCGCGCCGCGGTGGAAGCCAAGGCGCCCTTCGTCTGCGTGGCCGCTTCCGGCGGCGCGCGGATGCAGGAGGGCCTGAACTCGCTGATGCAGATGGCCAAGACCAGCGCCGCCTTGCAGCTGCTGACCGACGCCAAACTGCCGTTCATCTCGGTGTTGACCGATCCGACCATGGGCGGCGTGTCCGCTTCCTTCGCCTTCCTGGGCGACGTGGTGCTGGCCGAGCCCAAGGCGCGCATCGGCTTCGCCGGCGCGCGCGTGATCGAGCAGACTGTGCGCGAAACGCTGCCGGAAGGCTTCCAGCGCGCCGAGTTCCTGCTGAGCAAGGGCGCGGTGGACATGGTGGTGGACCGTCGCGAACTGAAGCGCAAGCTGGCGGAGTTGAGCGCCTTGCTGATGAAGGAGCCGGCGCCGGTCTGATCCGTCAAGACCCGGTGCCAACAAAAGCCGCCATTTCTGGCGGCTTTTTCATTTGGCGCGGCAGGCCTGCACCGCGCGGTTGAATTGCGTCAGGAACTGCGGCGATTCGCGGGCGAGGAAGGCTTTGCCGAAGTAGACGCCGAAGGGCAGGCTTTGCGCCAGCTCGCTGCGCAGCTGTTCCTGCACGCCCATCTTGACGATCAGCGCGTCCACCACGTAGGCGTTGCCGAGAATGGCGTCGACGCGGCGGTTCAGCAGCATTTTCACCAGTTGCTCGCTGTTGGGCGGGGTGGAGGTGAGCTGGTAGCCGTGTTCGCGCAGCCAGTCGTCCATATTGGAGCCGTTGAAGGCGGCGGTGCGGCCCTGGCGCTTGAAGTCGTTGCTGGTGGGGGTCTGCGGATTGTCCTTCAGCAGATACCAGCGTCGCTCGTAGGGCAGGATGGGCGCGGACAACACCGCGTAGCCGTCGCGCTCCGCCGAAGGCGTGGCGGTGAAGAAGGCGTCGGCCTGCTGGTGCTGCACCTGCCACTGCGCGCGCGGCCAGGGCAGGAAGGCGATGGAGTAGGGGCGCTGCAGTTGCTTGAGCGCGCATTGCACCACTTGCACCGCCAGGCCGTCGGCGTCGCCGTCGTCCTTGCGGAAGGACAGCGGCGCTTGCTGGTGGGTGTTGAGCCGGATGGGCGCTTCCGCGGCCGCTGCGCCGGCGAGCAGCAGGCCGGCGAGCAGAACGAGCCGGATGGGCGACAGGCGGGCGTGGCGGCGGGGGAGGCGGAACGCGGTCTTGCTTAAAAAATGGGCGGCAGTCATTTGTGTTTTGCAATCATGGAGTTGCCGGTTTTATCCACATGCTGTCACCAGATTTGCCCATTGGCAAGGTGGGAAAGTTCCCGGGTTTTGCCTTTTTTATAAGCGTAAGAGGCAAGTGGCTAATTGCAAAAGTTTTTTTGGCGTCCAGCCGGGGTTATCCACAAAGTTATCCGGCGATTGCTGTGGAAAACCCCGGCCGTCGCCGCCGTCATTCCGCCTGTTCCAGCGCCTCCAGTTCGGCCTGGGCGTCCAGCCAGGCTTCCTCCACTTCGGCCAGCCGGGTCGCCACTTCGCCCTGGCGGCGCACCGCGTCGGCCAGCTTTTGCCGGTTGGCGTCCTCGTAGGCGTCGGCGGAAGCCATGAAACCGTCCAGCTCGGCTTTGGCCGCGCTGAGCTGGTCCAACTCCTTTTCCAGCTTGTTCAGCTTGTTCTGCAGCGGTTTGCGCAGCTGGGACAGCCGCTGGCGGGCTTCCGCTTCCTGGCGCTTCTGTTCCTTGCGGTTCAGGCCCTGGGCGTCGCCGGACGAGGGCTTGCCGGCGTCGGCCAGCAGGGTCAGCCGCCATTGGCGATAGTCTTCCAGGTCGCCGTCGAAGGCTTGCACCTTGCCGTGGCTGACCAGCCAGAAAACGTCGGTGGTGGCTTCCAGCAGGCTGCGGTCGTGGGACACCACGATCAGCGCGCCGCTGAAGTCCTGCAGCGCCATGGTCAGCGCGTGGCGCATTTCCAGGTCCAGGTGGTTGGTGGGTTCGTCCAGCAGCAGCAGATTGGGCTTTTGCCAGACTATCATCGCCAGCGCCAGCCGCGCCTTCTCGCCGCCGGACATCGGGCCCACCGGGTCGGTGGCGGCGTCGCCGCGGAAGTTGAAACCGCCGAGGAAGCTGCGCAGCTCCAGTTCGCGCGTGGTGGGCGCCAGTCTTTGCATGTGTTGCAGCGGCGTTTCGTCTTCGCGCAGGGTTTCCAGCGTGTGCTGGGCGAAATAGCCTATCTTCAGCGTTTGCGCGTTGACGACTTCGCCGCGCAGCGGGGGGAGGTCGCCGGACAAGAGTTTGACCAGGGTGGACTTGCCGGCGCCGTTGACGCCCAGCAGACCGATGCGCGCGCCGGACTCCACCGATAGGTTGAGCCCGCCGAGTATGGTGGCGTCGCCGTAGCCGACATCGGCCTGTTCCAGCTTCAGCAGCGGGTTGGGCAGGTTGTCCGGGCTGTCGAAGTGGAAGTCGAACGGCGAGGCCACGTGGGCCGGCGCGATGCGCTCCAGCTTTTCCAGCGCCTTGACCCGGCTCTGCGCCTGGCGCGCCTTGGAGGCCTTGGCCTTGAAGCGGTTGACGAAGGATTCCAGGTGGGCGATCTGGCGTTGCTGCTTTTCGTATTCGCCTTGCTGGCGCGCCAGCTTTTCCGCGCGCATCACTTCGAACTGGCTGTAATTGCCGGTGTACAGCGTCAGATCCTGGTTGGCGACTTCGACGATGTGGTCGCAAACGCTGTCCAGGAAGTCGCGGTCGTGGGAAATCATCAGCAGGGTGCCTGGATAGCCTTGCAGCCAGTCCTCCAGCCACAGCACGGTTTCCAGGTCCAGGTGGTTGGTGGGCTCGTCCAGCAGCAGCAGGTCGGAACGGCACATCAGCGCCTGCGCCAGGTTCAGGCGCATGCGCCAGCCGCCGGAGAAGCTGGCCACCGGCCGTTGCTGGGCGTCGACGTCGAAGCCCAGGCCGGTCAGCAGCTTGCCGGCGCGCGCCGGCGCGGCGTAGGCGTCGATGCGCGCCAGCTCGCCGTGCAGATGGCCGATGGCGTTGCCGTCGTGGCGCGCTTCGGCGTCCAGCAACCCCTGTTCCAGCTGGCGCAGCTCATGGTCGCCGTCCAGCACGTAGTCCAGCGCCGAGCGTTCCAGCGCCGGCGTTTCCTGCGCCACGTGGGCGATGGTCCAGTGCGGCGGCAGCAGCGCGTCGCCGCTGTCGGCGTGCAGTTCGCCCATCAGGAGCGCGAACAGGCTGGACTTGCCGGCGCCGTTGGCGCCGGTCAGGCCGGTCTTGTAACCGGGGTTGAGGGTCAGATTGGCGCCTAGCAGCAATTCTTTCAGGCCGCGGCGCAGATTGAGGTTCTTGAGCTGGATCATGGTTGTTTTGGCCGCGAAACCCGCGAAACGTCAGCAAGGGCAAAAGCCGGCGAGGCCAGGCCAGGCTGGCCGCAATGCTTGATGTTGTTCGCGTCGTTTCGCGGCGATAAGATTTTCAGGTTCAAACCGCCGGCAGGCTGGACAGGTCCCAGCGCGGCTTGATCGAGTAGCTGCCGGGAGCTTGCGCGTATTGCAGCCGCATGGCGCCGGCGAAGGCGATCATCGCGCCGTTGTCGGTGCACAGCGCCAGCGGCGGATAGAACACGTCGAAGCGGCGGCGGCGCGCGGCCTCGTCCAGCGCGGCGCGCAGTTGCTTGTTGGCGCCGACGCCGCCGGCCACCACCAGCCGTTTCATGCCGCACTGCTTGAGCGCGGCCAGCGATTTCTTGGTCAGCACTTCGACGATGGCTTCCTGGAAGGCGCGGCAGATGTCTTTGCGCGTCTGTTCGTCGATCTGGCCGTCGGCGTCCGCCACTTGCTTGCTCAGCGTCAGCACCGCGGTTTTCAGGCCGGAGAAGCTCATGTCCAGATCGCCGGAATTCAGCATCGGTCGCGGCAGGGTGAAGCGGGCAGGGTCGCCTTCCTCGGCCAGCCGCGACAGCAGCGGGCCGCCGGGATAGGGCAGGCCCAGCAGCTTGGCGGTCTTGTCGAAGGCTTCGCCGGCGGCGTCGTCCAGCGTCTCGCCCAGGATCTGGTAGTCGCCGACGCCGCGCACCGCCATCAACTGCGTGTGGCCGCCGGAAACCAGCAGAGCCAGGAAAGGGAACTCCGGCCTGGGCTCGGCCAGCAGAGGCGACAGCAAATGGCCTTCCAGGTGGTGGACGCCCAGCACCGGGATGTTCAGGCCGAAGGCCAGCGCGTTGGCCACGCTGGCGCCCACCAGCAGCGCGCCGCCCAGGCCCGGGCCCTGGGTGTAGGCGATGGCGTCGAGGTCGGCCAGGGTCTTGCCGGCTTCGGCCAGGCAGGCCTCGGTCAACGGAATGGCGCGGCGGATGTGGTCGCGGCTGGCCAGCTCCGGCACCACGCCGCCGTATTCGGCGTGCATGGCCATCTGGGTGTGCAGTTGGTGGGCCAGCAGGCCGCCGTCTGTGTCGTACAGCGCGACTCCGGTTTCGTCGCAGGAAGATTCAATACCTAGTACCAGCATGTTTGGGCGCAGCTCGGAATATAGCGGGACAATCTTTCTATTTTACCGGTGAATCTTTGTTCGCCCAAATCGGGATGTTAGGCTAGCCGTTTTCGATAGCTTGACGGTGAAAGGTGGGAGCGATGAAAGCCAGGCTGAAGTGGGTGGACGGCGTGTGTTTCCTGGGCGAGAGCGGCAGCGGCCACGCTGTGGTGATGGACGGCGCGCCGGAGGGCGGCGGCAGGAATCTGGGGCCGCGGCCGATGGAACTGTTGCTGCTGGGCACTGCCGGCTGCACCAGTTACGACGTGATCACCATTTTGAAGAAGTCGCGGCAGCGGGTCAGCGATTGCTGGGTGGAGATCGAGGCCGAGCGCGCCGAGGAGGAGCCCAAGGTGTTCACCCGCATCCATTTCCATTTTGTGGTGACCGGCCATGAGTTGAAGGCCGACGCGGTGGAGCGGGCGATCAGGCTGTCGGCGGAGAAGTACTGTTCCGCCTCCATCATGCTGGGCAAGACCGCCGACATCAGCCACGATTTCGAATTGCGCGACGCCTGAGCGCCTGGCCGGCGACGGGCGGACCGGCCAGCAGTTCCGCCGCCAGGCTCATGGCCGCGTCGCAGTCCGGCCGGTGACGCAGCGGATAGCCCCAGAACTTTTCGAAGCGCGGCGCGAACTCGTCCAGATACAGCTGTTGATCGGCCTGCGGGGCGATCACGATGGTGCCCCGTATCAATTGGCGGATCTGCAGTCGGTTGTCCTTGACCCACAGCGCCGCCATTTTGCGGATGATGCGCGCGTGCAGGTCCAGTTCGGTCGGGGCCGGTTCCCTGGCGATGAAGACGAAGGGGCGCTGCTGAAGCAGCAGCTGGTCCAGCGTGGCGAAGATGTCGGTGGGCTGCTGCCCATCCGGGCGGCGGCGATCCAGCCAGACGATGGGAAAGTCTTGAGCGTGGAATTGCATGGCTATTTTGTAAATGAGAATCAATATCATTGTATCGATAAAAACCCGCTTTGTCATCCCGTCGCGGCCGCGAAGCGGTCTTGAGATTCGCGCCGGCGATCCCCACCTTTTTCCGGACCGGCCGTGGGCGCAAGGCTTGGGTTGCCGGGCGTAAGCCGATACAATAGGCGGTTTTGCGCGGCCGTCGACCCCGGGGCCGCCATCGACGAAAAAGGCGCAGGGATGACTACCATCGTGGCGGTAAGAAAGGGCGATCAGATCGCGATCGCCGCCGACAGCCAGACCACTTTTGGCGACGACCAGAAGCTGCTGGCCGGCTATGATTGTTTCCACAACAAGATTTTCCAGCACGGGGACAGCTATTTGGCCATCTCCGGCTCGGCCGCCCACGATCTGGTGCTGCAAGGCGCGCTGAAGGAATTGAAGAAGAAGGACCTGAGCAGCCGCCAGGGCATTTTCGAGACCTTCCGCAAATTGCATCCCAAGCTGAAGGACGGTTTCTACCTGCGTCCGGAAGAGGACGAGGAAGATCCGTACGAATCCAGCCAGATGATGGTGGTGATCGCCAACCGTCACGGCATTTTCGGGGTTTACCCGATGCGCGAGATCTACGAGTTCTCTCGCATCTGGGCGATAGGCTCCGGCCGCAAGTTCGCGATGGGCGCGATGTACGCGGTGTACGACCAGGCGCTGAGCGCGCGCGAGATCGCCGAGATCGGCGTGCGCGCCGGCTGCGAATTCGACGTCAGTTCTTCGATGCCGATGACGGTCTATACCGTAGAACTGGCGGCGGACAAGGATAAGAAAGACACAGCATGAGCACACAAGACAGATTGCAACGATTTTTGTTCGACGGCGCGCCGGTGCGCGGCGCGCTGGTGAGGCTGGACGGCGCCTGGCAGCAGGTGCTGGCCCGCCGCAGCTATCCGCCGGCCTTGAAGAAGATCGTCGGCGAGATGATGGCGGCGGCCGAGCTGATGGCCGCCAATCTCAAGTTCGACGGCGCGCTGATCCTGCAGCTTCACGGCGCCGGCGCCCTGAAGCTGGCGGTGGTGGAGTGCAACAACGACCGCACCATTCGCGCCACCGCCAAGTGGGACGAAGGCATTGCCGACGACGCCTCCATCCAGTCCTTGCTGGGCGCTCACGGCCGCTTCGTGGTGACGCTGGAGCCGCGCGTGGACAAGGCGCAAACCTGGCAGGGCATCGTGGCGCTGGAAGGCGACAGCATAGGCGAGATGCTGGAGAACTATATGTTGCGCTCCGAGCAGCTGGAAACCCGGCTGATTCTGGCCTCCAGCGACGAAACCGCCGCCGGCATGCTGTTGCAGAAGCTGCCGGAAGGCCACGGCGATCCGGAGGGCTGGGAGCGCATCCAGATGCTGGGCGCCACGCTGAGAGCGGACGAACTGCTGGGCCTGCCGGCCGAGGACGTGCTGCATAGGCTGTTCCATGAGGAAACGGTGCGGGTGTTCGATCAGGAAACGGTGAGCTTCGCCTGCAATTGCAGCCGCGAGCGCGTCGGCGACATGCTGAAGATGCTGGGCGGCCAGGAGGTGGGCGAGGTGTTGCTGGAGCAGGGCAGCGTGGAAATCGTTTGCGACTACTGCAACCAGCATTACGTCTATGATGAGGAAGACGCCAACCGACTGTTCGATTACGACGTGATGGCCGCCGCGCGCGAAGCCAGGCATTGATGCATTAGTCGGTTTGGCAACAAACTTTATGGAAGCCGCCTGCGCGGCTTTTTTTACGCCCTTTTTTCGGCGAAAAACAGGGTAAAAATACCAATGTTGTAATTATGGTTTAAATTGGCGGTTTTATTTTAAACTGAATTCTCATGACGATGGCTATTCTATATGATTTGAAATGCGCATCTGAATATTGATGCGACATTATTAATGTCTTGGATAGCGTCATGATAAAAACAGCTTCGCTCAGCGGCGTGCGCGCACTGAGTCTTTCCGTGATGGCCGCCGCCTTATTGGCCGGTTGCGTCAGCGATTCCGAAAAAACAACGGTCAACCAGCCGGCGCCGCAGGCCAATCTGCCGCAGGCCGGCCACTCCTCGCATTCTCCGGCGCTGTCGGAGAAACCGTCCTACCCGCACGGCCTGCCACCCGGCGCGCCGGCCGACGG
Organism: Chromobacterium sp. LK11; assembly: GCF_001043705.1. Taxonomy (NCBI): domain Bacteria; kingdom Pseudomonadati; phylum Pseudomonadota; class Betaproteobacteria; order Neisseriales; family Chromobacteriaceae; genus Chromobacterium; species Chromobacterium sp. LK11. The sequence continues at coordinate 164,983 of NZ_LDUR01000001.1, read as the reverse complement.
CGCCGGCCCCGGCGCCAAGCCGCAAGGGCCGATGCAGCAGACCGGCGCGCGCCGCGCCAAGGTTGCCGCGGCCGCGCCGCAATACGCCGCCTGCGAGGAAGCCAAGCTGGGCCAGTTGTCCGGCGCGGCGCTGGCGCGCTATGTGGCCAGCGTGCAGGGCAGCTGCATGAACCGCCTGTTCCAGGCGGACGCCTTCACCTACCGAGTGGTGTCGCCGGCGAATATGCGCGAAGTGGCGGCCGAAGCCCGCGCCCGCGCGCAAAACTGGGACGGCAAGAGCGCCAACGGCTTGTGGCCGCTGGCGGTGTTCCTGAAGGCCGGCTACTTCACCCAGTACAGCCACGCCGCGGAAGTGGGCGACTACGGCCGTCCGGTGGACGAGCCGGTGATGCAGGCGGTGAGCGCGCTGGCAGAGAATCCGGCGCTGTGGAGTGAACCTGTGCGCGACGGCAGCGGCGATCAAGACGCCTGGTATCTGGCGACCGATCTGCGCCAGTCGGTGGCGGAAACCATGATCCTGGCGGATTCGGTACGCAAGCAGGAATACGCGCTGCCGCTGCTGCAGCGCTTCTTCGGCCGCTACAACGCCGCGGCGAAGAACAACTGGGCGCGCATCGCGCTGCACCCGATGCAGACCACGCTGTTCAATATGCATTACACCGAGGGCTTCGCCGCCAAGGCGGGCGCCGGTCAACTGGACGCGCTGGCGACCAGCCTGGCAGGGCTGACCCGCGCCGGCCAGCCGGCCTTCGCCGATGAACAAATGTATCTGAACACCGTGCGCGAAACCGGCCGCTTCATGCAATACCCGCGCACCGCCAAGCTGGCGGAAGACGCGGTGGCCGGCTTGCTGGGCGGTGAGAAGTTCGGCGCCTCGTGGGCGGAAGCGGTGTACGCCTTGAAGAAGCTGGGCAAGGTGCCGTGCGAGCGCTACGGCATCTGCCAGGCCGAGCAGGAGCTGAAAACGCATCTGTTCCCGCACAGCTGGAGCTTCGACAACGGCAATCTGGTGTTCGAAACCCCGCTGGCGCTGGCCGAGGTGGAACCGCTGTACTACGCGATGAAGCAGGTGCAGGCGCAACTGGGCCGGGTCAGCGGCATCAGCCAGCCGGTGACGGGCGACAGCAACGCCAAGCTGCGCATGGTGATCTACGGCAGCAAGACCGCCTACCAACGCTTCCAGGGCCTGCTCAATGAATTGTCCACCGACAACGGCGGCATCTACATCGAGAAGGACGGCACCTTCTACACCTTCCAGCGCGAAGTGCCGCGCGAGAGCTATCTGAGCCTGGAAGAGCTGGTGCGCCACGAGTACGTGCACTATCTGTCCGGCCGCTTCATCCAGCCCGGCATGTGGGGCAGCTCCGAATTCTACCGCGACGACCGCCGCATGGCCTGGTACGACGAGGGCTTCGCCGAGTTCATGGCCTGGAGCACTTCGCGCGACGGCATCAAGGTGCGCGGCCACGTGGTGGACGTGGTGGCCAATGGCTGGCCGCAAAGCTATCTGGAACCATCCCGCATCATGCGCTCCAGCTATAGCGACGGCTGGGACTTCTACAGCCATTCCGCCCTGTGGTTCTACTATCTGAACCAGCAACAGCCGGGCCGTATCGCCGAGATCCTGGCCGCGCTGCGCGCCGACGACGTCAAGCGCTTCGACGCGCTGGTGGCGGAAATGGGCCGCGACGCCGGCCTGGCGCAGGGCTTCCACGACTATGTGGGCCGTCAGGTGGAGGCGCAGCGCGCCGGCCAGCTGGGCAATACTTCGACCGAGCAGGGCGTGGACTGGCTGAAGCAGGCGCAATGGCAGGCCGGCGACGTCGGCGTGATCGAAGGCGCGATGCGTCGCCATCTGCCGGTGGCGTGCCGCGTCTGGGCCGACGGCGAGCGCAGCGCGCTGCGCCGCTTCGAATGCGACGGCGCGCTGCCGCTGCGTTCCGGCACCGCCACGCTGGCGCGCCAGGAACTGGACAAGACCCTGGACTCCGCCTTGCAGAGCCTGCTGCGCGGCAGCGGCATCAACAATATGATGGCGCTCAACTGCGCGGCCACCGACTACGACTTCAAGGCCAAGCGCGCCGCGCTGCGCTGCGAAGGCCCGTTGGGTCCGGCCGCGTCGCAGCCTTCGCAACCGGGCGGCGGAGACGCGCAACTGGGTTTGGCCAAGCTCAGCTATTCCAGCCCTGTGCGCTGCCTGCGCGGCCAGCTGCAAGGCGTGGGCGCGCCGGACGGCTATAGCCTGGTGACCGGTCCCAAGCTGGGCCGCGCCATCATGGCCGACCACGGCGCGTTCAACTACCGCCGCGATCAGGACCAGCCGGGCGTGGCCGACCAGATCACCGTGCGGGTGCGCAAGGGCGCGCAAACGCGGGACGTGGTGGTGCAGTTGCTGGCGACGCCGGTGAATATGTCGGAAGAGGAGTGCTGGGCTCGCGCCGGTTGAGGCGTGTCTGAGGTATGAATGAAAAGAGCCGGGAGATTCCCGGCTCTTTTTGTTTTAGAACCTGTTTACGATCTGCTGCGCTTCGGCGATACAGCGTTGAAAACACCCTCAAAATGCTCATGTACCAACCGTACACTCCGCTTTTTCGGTCGTTTTCGCCTTGTCTCGCTCTTGCTCGCGAGACTTTGAACAGGTTCTTAGAGCGCTTGAACCTGGCCCAGGTCCGGCCGCTCCAGCCACGCCATGAAGGCGTCGCCCAGCCTTTGGCTCTCGGCGGTGGCCTGGCGCCAGACCTGCTGGCGCTGAGCGTCCCGGCCCAGGTAGCGGTGGAAGTCCTTGCGGTCCGGCAGTTTGCCGCCGGGCAGCCGCGCCAGGTAGTCGGGCGACGGCGCGATCAACACGGTGTTGGCGTGGTGGGCCGGACTGGACCGGCGCCAGGGCAGGAATTTGTCGAACCAGCCGGGCACGATGCGATCGGTGAAATGCGGGTAGAGCACGATGTCGTCGCCCTGGGCGAAGGGGAAGTCCAGATGGTAGTCGGTCAGGCCGCCGTCGCGGTAAGTGGCCGCCGGCGCGCCCGGCAGCTGCACGCCGTTGAGCACGCCGGGAATGGCGATGGTGCCCATCAGCGCGGCGTCCAGATTATCCGTTCCCAGCGGCTGGCACAGCGTGGGGATGTCGTCTTCGGGCTTGAAGCGCAAGGCGCTGCGCGGATCGTGGCAGATCACCCGGCTGAAGGCGTGGCGCAGCAGGCCGCGCGACACGGCGTTGAGCGCGGCGCTCAAGGCCAGACCGCCCAGCAGCGCCGCCCGCGCCTCGCTGGCGAGCAGGCCGTGGGAACGCACCAGCAACAGGCTAAGCTGATAGTGCGGGTGATCGATCAGCCCGGCGCGCGCCGCCGGCGGCAGCACCTCGTCCAGCATCAGCCGGGTCTGGCGGGTGATGTCGGCCACGCCGATGTCGGCGGCGTAGGTTTCCGCGGTGTAGCGCTCCGCCAGCCGGGCCAGCGCCTGGCGCGGGTCGGCCTGCATCGCGCAGGCGAAGCGCCAGCCGCCGATGGAGGCGCCGACCAGCTCGCGCCGGCGCGGGCTGCGGTTCAGCCATTCGAACACCGCCTGGTCCAGGCCGGTGATGCCTATCGCCTTGGGGCCGCCGGCTGCGCCGGGCAGGGTGGCCACGCTGGCGGCGGGCAGGCCCTGGCTGGCCAGCAGCTTGCGCGCGTGCGCGCCGGCTTTGATCACGAGGGGCGGGTAAGGGATATGGATGGCGGGCATGGTGTCGTATTCTGGACTGGGGTTGGCCAGCGCGGGGCGGTTTTTGGTATCCTGCTGGGTTTCGATATTCATTCGCATCGGGCGGCGCGGCCGCCTTCAGGAGCACAGTCATGATACCCGTAAGCCAACTGGCCGACTATCTGCGCGAGCAGAGCCTGGAACTGGATCGCACCGAGCTGCAGATCGCGGTGCTGACCCTGTCCGCGGTGTTGAACGCGGACAAGCCGGCGGCGCGCCAGGATTTGTACCGCTACCGGGTGCCCAAATTGAGCGAGGACGGCAGCTGCTCTCTGTTCGAGGAGCTGGCCGACGAGCCTTACGACCTGGCGCCGCTGTTCGGCGGCGAAAGCCCGGAGGCGGCGACGGCGCTGCGCAATCTGCACGCGCTGGTGGAGTCGGTGAACCACAAGGTGGGCGCGGACTGGCTGGGCGTCTACCGCAAGATAGGCAAGGGCCAGCAGGCCAAGCTGGTCAAGCTGGCCTATCAGGGCGTGCCCAGCCGCGCCGAGTTTCCGCTGACCGAGGCCTTCGCCGAATACAGCAACAACAGCCGGGTGGGCCTGACCGGTTGGGCGGTGTTGATCGAGGACGTCAAAGCCTGGCGCGCCGAGGGCGGCGGCTATTACGAGTGCGACCCCAAGGTGATGAGCGAGGTCTGCCTGCCGGTGCTGGGCCAGGACGACAATGTGCTGGGCATTCTGGACGCCGAGGCCTCCAGCGCCGGCTTCTTCACGCCGGAGCGGCTGGTGTGGCTGACCGCGCTGGCCATCGTGCTGGCCGAGCCCTTCGCCGCCTTGCCGCTGGCGCTTGAAAATCCGGAAGCCGACCACAGTTAATCAAGATTATCGCGCGCGGATTCAGGCGCGCTCATTAGGGCCTGTGGACGCGGGTTTTCAGCCGCGACAGGCGCTAAATCTAGTGGAGAAACAATGTCATTGCCTGCTGTCGAGCTCAGCGCGGATGAGCCGAGGATGGAATACATAGCCAGTTGCAAGCTGCCCACCCCCTGGGGCGAGTTCACCATGCATGGTTTTGAGGAGGAGGGCGGCCGCGAGCACGTCGCGCTGACTCTGGGCACGATAGACGACGGCGAGCCGGTGCTGTCGCGCCTGCATTCGGAGTGTCTGACCGGAGACGCGCTGTTTTCGCTGCGCTGCGACTGCGGTTTCCAACTGGAGGCGGCCTTGTCCGCCATCGCAGCCGAAGGCCGCGGCGCCTTGCTGTATCTGCGTCAGGAAGGCCGCGGCATCGGCCTGATCAACAAGATCCGCGCCTACCAGCTGCAGGACGGCGGCGCCGACACCGTGGAAGCCAACGAGCGGCTGGGTTTTCCCGCCGACATGCGCGATTTCCGCATCGCCCGCCACATGCTGGAACAGCTGGGCGTGTCGCGGGTGCGGGTGATGACCAATAATCCGCGCAAGATCGAAACCCTGCGCAGCGCCGGCATCGACGTGGTGGAACGGGTGCCGCTGGAGGTGGGGCGCAATCCGCACAACGACCGTTATCTGGACACCAAGGCCAGCAAGCTGGGCCATATGTTGTTCAAGTGAGCGGCCGCGCCGGAACGGCGCCGCCAGGGATGAGGGAACGGGAGCCGGCGGCTCCCGTTTTTCATGCCAGCGCGGCGATCAGTTCCGGCCAGCGGGCGGCCAGTTCGTCGCTTTCCAGCGCGGCGGGGAAGGCCAGGCGCCGGCGCGCGGCGGCGCTCTCGTAGTCGATGCCGTGGCAGTCGGCGCCCAGCAGCCGGACGCCGGCGGGCAGCGCGGCGGCCCGATCCAGCAATTCCGCTTCCCGTTCCGGCTCCAGCGTCGGACCGTCCAGCCACTGTTCCGCCTCCAGCCAGCCCATGCGGCCGAAGCCCTCGATATAGCGCAGCCGTTGCGGCCGCAGCCGGTAGAAGGCGAAGTCCAGCCGCAGCCAGTCTTCGGCCTCCGGCTGGTAGCGCAGGTGGCGGGCCAGCTCCAGCGGCGTGGGCTGGAAGGGCTCCATGTCGCCCAGCAGGGTCAGGCGCGAGCCGCTCTGGCTGGACGCGGCCTCCGGGTCCAGCAGCGCCACGCTGCAGCGCGGATCGGCTTGCAGGTTCTTGCTGTGCTCGGCCAGCGCGCTGAGGCAGAGCGTGGGCCGGTGGCGGGCGTCTGGCACGCAGGGTATCGGCGTGGCGTAGGGGTAGCCGGCCAGTTGGGTGCTGTGGCTGGCCAGGCTGGCGTGGACGCAGCGGTGCAGCAGATGGATGGCGGCGGCGGGCGGGATTTTCATGGCGATTTATCTTTGGCGCTAAGTGGCCCCATCTTAGCCGCCGGCGGCGGCGGGCGCAAAAAAGCCCCGGCGGGCCGGGGCTCAAGGCGAGAGGGCGCCGCTTTAAAAACCAGGTGTCCGCGCGATGAAGGCGTTCAGATTGGCGATGTTCAGACTGCCCCAGCCGGTGGTGTAGTCCCAGCCCTTGGCGGCGCTGTAGGCGCCGTTGCTGCCGCTGGTGACGTCGTGGTACAGCGCCGGGTTGGCCTTGAAGTATTTGTAGATGGAAGGCGCCGGCGAGTTGATGTTGTTGCCGTTGGCCGATTCTATCCGCGCCCAGAAGCCGGTGAACAGCGGCGCCGCCAGGCTGGTGCCGCCGATCTGCGAGAGGCCGCCGTTGACCAGCACCAGCGCGCCGCTGTTGGGGTCGGCGTCGAAGGAGACGTCGGGCACGCCGCGCTTGGTCTTGGAGATGGTCAGCACGCCGGCGCTGGTCTGCCAGGCCGGAGCGTTCTCGGTGTAGCTGGGGCCGCCGCCGCCGCCGTTCCAGGTGCTTTCCGACAGGTAGCCGGTCTTGCCGCTGGTGGACAGCGTGGTGCCGCCGACGGCGATCACGTACGGGGACACCGCCGGGTAGCTCTGGCGCGCGGTGCGGCCGCCGCATTCGTAGGAGCCGGAGTCGCCGGTGGACACCGAGAAGGTCTGACCCTGGGCCACCGCCGCCTGGAAAATCTGGTCGGCGCTGGCGGTCATGCCGTCGCTCTTGGCGCTGGTTTCGCACTCGCCCAGCGAGACGTTGACCACCTTGGCCGTGCCGTCGCTGACCGCGGCGTTGAAGGCGGCGGTGATGTCGGCGTTGGTCATCGACGGCGCCACGTAGAAATTCATCTGCTGCACCGCGCCGCCGGCGGCGGCGAGGATGTCCTGACTGTCCAGGTTCCATTCCTCGGTGCCGGAGGTGTCGCTGCTGGGCGCGCCGCTATTGATCACCGAGGTGGCCACCGCGCCGTAGCCGGCGCCGCTGGCGAAGTCCTGCAGATCGCTCAGCGTCTGGCTCAGGTCGCCCTCGGCGATGATGCCGACGGTGGTGTTGCCGGCCGGCGGCAGGCTGTTCGCGTTGTAGATGCTCGGGAAATCGGTGGGCGAGTGGCCGCTGACGCTGGCGGTCTTGAAGGCTTGCGGCGTTGGGTGGCGCAGCGCGGTGTGGAACTGGTGGACGTTCTGCAGGCCGTGCACCGCCAGCACGATGTCGGCCAGCGCGCCGGGCACCTGGGCGTTGGCGACATTGGCGTAGGCCTGGTGGCCGTCGATGGCGTAGCGGTGCAGCGAGGTCTGAAAGCCGGCCTTGACCGTGGCAGCGCTGCCGTCGGCGGTGATCAGCAGGCGGTTGGGCGCCACCTTGATGTTGCGGAAGCCGCTGGCCTGGAGGTGCTTGACCACGGCCTGGGCCTGGGCTTCGGTGGGGGAGAACTGATTCAGGAACTCGGTCTTGCTCAGGTAACGCTTGCTGCGGCCCTGCAGGATGTCCTGGGTCAGCGCGTCAAGTTGCGCCTTGTTGCGCGCTTTCAGCGCCACCGCGATGTGCACGCTTTGTCCGGCGGCGACTTCGCCGCTGTCCTGCGCTTGCGGAATCAGCGTCTGTACGGGATGAGCCAGGGTGTTGGTGGACTGCCAGTCTAGGGTTGCTGCTTGCGCCGCGATGCTGAAGAAGGCGGCGGACACCAGTGCGGCCGTGTATTGCTTGGCAAACATTCACTTCTCCTCTGAAGAAGTACCGCGCGGGCCTGCTGTCGGGCAAGGCCCTTGGACCAGGCTTGTGGTCGCTCGACGGCGCGCCTTTGGTCCAGGTTGGTTGCCCTTGGTGCGGAAGGGCTGCTCCCAATGGGGAACGCTGAATGTGTAATCCTTGATGTCGGTGAATGACAAATAAATTTACGTACAGCGGATAAACTGTCTGAAAAAAGCAAATCTATGACGTTTGCAATGCGGTTTGCTGATCGAGGGAATGAGCGGCGCGCATGGCCGGAGCCGGGCCGGGCGTTTGCTTCAAGTCTTGGCCGCGTTCTTGTTCCGTGGCCTGGGCCGCTGCCTAGCCTAGAGCCGCAGCGCGGCCATTAGCGCGTTCTCCAGCGCCAGCACGGTCTTGTCTTCGTTGAGGCCGGGGCCGGAGATCAGGAAGGAGTCCTCGGCGCGGCTGCCCAGGGTCATGATCTTGGCGGATTGCACGTTCATCCGGTAGTCGGACAGCACTTTGGCGATGCGCGCCAGCAGGCCGGGGCGGTCGCCGGCGACGATGGACAGCACGTAGAAACTGGCTTTGTCGTCCGGGCGGATCAGGATTTGCGGCGTGATCGGGAAGTGTTTGAGGTGGCGGCTGATGCGGCCGGAGGCGGGTAGGCTCAGCTCGCCCTCCTGGCGCAGGCATTCGGCCAGCTCGAACTCGATGAAATTGATCATGTCGCGGTAATCGCCGTCGTGGTGCTCGGGCACGAAGACGTGGAAGGTGTCCAGCGCGTAGCCGTGGCGGGTGGTGTAGACCTTGGCGTCGGCGATGCTGTAATGGGTGCGGCCGAAGAAGGCGCAGGCGCGGGCGAACAGTTCCGGCCGGTCCCGGGTGTAGATCAGCACCTGTATGCCCTCGTGGTCGTCGGACAACCGGGCGCGCACCAGCGGGCCGTCGGCGTGGACGAAGCGGTTGAGCAGCCGCGCGTGCCAGGCGATCTCCTTGGCCTCGTGGCGCAGGAAGTAGACGGTGTCCAGCTCCTGCCACAGCGCGGCCTCCACGCCGCTGGGCACCGCGTGCAGGCGCAGCAGCGCCTGGGCCTGGTGCTTGCGCTCCTCCAGCTCCGAGGCGACGTCCAGCTGGCCGCCGCGCACCAGTTGGCGCATCGCCGCGTGGTAGAGATCTTCCAGCAGCTTGGCCTTCCACGCGTTCCAGACCTTGGGGCTGGTGCCGCGGATGTCGGCCACGGTCAGCAGGTAGAGCGCGGTCAGCCGGCGCGGCGTGCCGACCAGCTCGGCGAAGCGGCGCACGGTTTCCGGGTCGTAGATGTCCTGTTTCTGCGCCACGCTGGACATGGTCAGGTGCTGGCCCACCAGCCAGGCCACCAGTTCGCCGTCCTCGGCCGGCAAGCCGTGCTGACGGCAGAAATCCGCCGCGTCCGTCATGCCCAGCGTCGAGTGGTCGCCGCCGCGGCCTTTGGCGATGTCGTGGAACAGGCCTGCCAGGTACAGCGTTTCCGGCCTTTCGAAGTCGTTGATCAGCCGGGACATCAGCGGGTATTCGTGGGTGAAGGCGCTGCTGGCGAAGCGCCGCAGATTGCGCACCACCATCAGAATGTGCTCGTCCACGGTGTAGACGTGGAACAGATCATGCTGCATCTGGCCGACGATGTGGCCGAAATTGGGCAGGTAGCGGCCCAGCACCCCGTACAGATTCATCCGCCGCAGGCAGCGCGTCAGGCCGTTGGGCTCGCGAAACAGTTGCAGGAACAGTTCGCGGTTGCGCGGATTGTTGCGGAAGCGTTCGTTGATGTGGCTGCGCGCGTGCCACAACGCGCGCAGCATGCGCGGGGCGAAGCCGGTCAGCTCCGGATTGCGCTGCAGCATCAGAAAGGCTTCCAGGATGGCGGACGGGTATTTCTCGAACACGTCCGGCTGACGGATGCCCAGCATGCCGTTGACCGAGTAGAAGCGTTCGTTCAGGTTCTGGGTGATGCGCGGCACTTGCGAATAGATCCGGCCGCGCAGATTGGGCAGCAAGATGCCGTTGAGCTGGTTGACGGTCTTGGCTGCGCGGTAATACAGCTGCATCGCCTGTTCGCTGGCGCGTTTGGCCGGCGTGTCCTGCAGGCCCAGCGCCCGGCCCAGCTGCTGTTGCAAATCGAAGATCAGCCGGTCTTCGCGCCGGCGCGCCAGCAGGTGCAGCTCGATGCGCAGGCCCAGCAGCTGGCGTTCGCTGTGCTTGATCAGCCTCGCCTCGGCCAGGGTCAGAATGCCGCGGCGCACCAGCGCGTCCCAGTTGTCGCCCAGACCGATGGCCTTGCTGATCCACAGAATGGTGTGCAGATCGCGCAGGCCGCCCGGGCTTTCCTTGATATTGGGCTCCAGATTGTTGCCCACGCCGAAGTGGCGGGTGTGGCGCTGCTGCTGCTCCTGGGTCTTGCCTTCGAAAAAGGCCAGCGGGTCGCGCTGGCGGTCCAGCAGCGCGCTCATCCGCCGCCAGGGCGCGGCGTCGCCGGCGATCAGCCGGTTTTCCAGCAGATTGGTTTCAATGGTGATGTCGCCGCGCGCCTCGGATAGGCATTCGTCGACGGTGCGCACGCTGTGGCCTATCTCCAGGCCCACGTCCCACAGCAGGCTGATGAAGGCGCCGACGCGCTCGCCCAGCTCCGGCGACGGCGGCTGGTCCAGCAGCACCAGCAGGTCGATGTCGGAGTGGGGGAAGAGCTGGCCGCGGCCGTAGCCGCCCACCGCGATCAGGCTGGCGGCGCCGTCCAGGCCGGACTGCGCCCACAAGGCTTGCAGCGCGCCGTCCACCGTCTGGCTGTGCCGCTTCAGGTACTCCTGGGGATTGCGTTGCTGGCGGTATTGCTCCGCCAGCGCCTGACGTTTGCCGGCCAGTTCCTGGCGCATGCGAGCGAGGGAGTCCGCGGCCGGCGAGTTCATGTCAGCGCCTTTCCTGCCTGGCGATGATGGCGACGCCCGCCACCAGGAACAGCAAGGTGGGCAGCGTGGCGGACAGGATGGGGTTCCAGTCGTACAGCAGGCCCAGATGGCCGAACAGGCGGTTCACGAAGTGAAAGGCGATGCCCAGGCAGATGCCGCCGAACAGGCGGATGCCCAGCTGGCCGTGGCGGCGTTGCTGCGGGGTGAAGGCCAGCGCCACCAGCGCCATCGAGATGCAGGCCAGCGGGTAGAACAGCTTGCTCCACAGCGCGATCTCATAGCGCTGGGTCTGTTGTTTGTTGCTGCGCAAGTGCTCCAGATAGGTCAGCAGCGCGCTGGCCGACATCTGTTCCGGCACCACCAGCAGCACCGACAGGATTTCCGGCTCGACGATGGATTTCCATGACAGCTCCGGGTAGTGGCGGCTGACGGACTGATCCGCGCCCAGCGTGGTTTCGCGCACATTGATCAGCCGCCATTGCTGCTCGTCCTTGGAGAAGGAGCCGCGTTCGGCGTAACGGGTGCGCACCAGGCGGAAATTGTCGTCGTAGGTGTAAATGCGCACGCCCAGCAGAGAAGTGTCCGGCAGCATTTCATGGACGTTGATGAAGTTCTGGTTGTCCTTGACCCAGATGCCGGAGCGGAATTCCTGCGCCACCATCGAGTGGGTGGCGGACAGCTTAAGGCTTTGCGCCTGCTGGCCGGTGCGCGGCGCCACCACCTCGCCCAGCAGCACGGTGAGCAAGGCGAAGCCGAGACCGAACTTCAGCAGCGTGGCGGCGATCTGCGGCAGCGTCACGCCGCTGGTGCGTATCACCGTGTATTCGCTGCTGGTGGCCAGCTGGGTCATCGCCACCATGCCGCCGATCAAGACCGCCAGCGGCATCAGTTCATAGGCGTGGCCCGGCATCAGCAGCGCGACATAGCCCAGCATCTTGCCCAGGGTGTAGCTGCCCTTGCCCAGATTGGGCACTTCGGCCAGCAGGTCGAAGAAGCCGTACAGGCCCAGCAGGGCCAGCAGGGTGAACAAGGTCGCCTGGCTCAGGGTGGCGACGATGTAGCGATGAATCAGTTTCATGACGGGATCAGGGTTTCCGGAACAACAGGGACAAGGCCTGGCCGATGGGACGGGCCGGCCGGTTGCGGTAGCTCAACAGCGCCAGCGCCAGCGCCAGCATGGCCAGGTGCACCAGGAGCACCAGCCAGACGCCGGCCTTGCCCTGGGCCACCCAGTTGCGGGCCACGGTCAGTCCGTTCTGATAAACGAAGAAAACCAGCAGCGACAGCAGCAGATTGTAGGTCTGGCCGCTGCGCGGGTTGAAATAGGACATCGGAATCGCCAGCAGCGCCAGGATCACGCAGCTGATCGGCATCGACAGCCGCCAGGCCAGCTCGGCGCGGTAGTCGGCCGAATCCTGGCTCAGCAGCTGGGCGGTGGGAATGGCCTGACGGTTGCCGGACGGGCCGGGCATCTGCTGGCTTTCGCCGATGCCGGCGGTGTAGCGCTGGAACTCCGCCACTTCGTAGCTGGCGCTGCCGGGCTCGCCGACGTAGCGCTGGCCGTGCTCCAGCACCACCACGCGCTCGCCGTCCGGGCGAGTGGTAATAAAACCGGATTTGGCGAAAATGGTGGCCACTTTGCCGTCGGTGATTTCCTGCATGAAGATATTGGTGGCCGCGCCGTGCTCGCCGGAGTAGTTCTCGATGAAGTACACCTTGTTGGACGAGGCGGATTCCTTGAACACGCCGGGAGAGATCGCGGACACCTCTTCACGGCGTTTAATCTGTTCGGCATAGTCCTGGCTGCGCTGGTCGGCCCATGGGCCGATGAACAGGGTGACGCCGGCGATCAGCACCGCCAGCGGCAGGGTGAAGCGCATCACCGGCCACACCCAATTGCTCAGCGACAGGCCGGAACTGAGCCAGACCACCATCTCGTGATCGCGCCAAATGCGGGTCAACACCACCAAAATGGTGGCGAAAACCGTCAAAATCATCAATACCGGGAAAAAGCCCAGCGTAGTGAAGCCAAGCACCGCGGCAACGGCCTCGTTGGCCATTTGTCCTTCGGCCGCGCGGCCCAGCAGGTTGACTGCCTGAGTGGAAACGATAATCGCCAGGAGCACGATGAAAACGCCTAATGCGCTCAAAGTCAGCTCGCGAGTCAGGCTTTTTTGAAAAACCATTTATTCAGTGCCTTTTTGACTTTTCATGAAAAGCATTGTGATAATTCCGGGGACCATCCAGAAACGTCAAAAACGGACGATTTCGGAATCAACAACAAAATCCGTCTTCACCGGAAGGCCGGGCCGTCAGGATTCTACCTGCGCATCGACGGCCGGTTAAGAGGTGGAGCTACAGACACTCGCTCTACACGGGAGTTCTCAATGGAATTTAACATAAAAAGCGGCAGTCCGGAAAAGCAACGGGTTGCTTGCGTTATCGTCGGCGTATACGAATCCCGCAAGCTGACCTTCGCCGCGGATTTGCTGGATCGCATCTCCAACGGCTTCATCAGCGACGTGCTGCGCCACGGCGACATGGAGGGGAAACTGGGCAGCACGCTGGTGCTGCATTCGGTGCCGCACACCCTGTGCGACCGGGTGATGCTGGTGGGCCTGGGCAAGGAGCGCGAATTCCGCGCCAAGGAATACCGCGAGGCGGTGCGCGCCTCGGTCAAGGCGCTGACCCAGACCTCCGCGGTGGAAGCGGTCAGCTACCTGAGCGAACTGACAGTCAAGAAGCACGACGTGGAGTGGATGATTGAACAGGCGGCGGTGGTGACGCTGGACGCCTTGTACCGCTTCGACCGCTTCAAGAGCAAGGTGGACGAATCGGTGCGCGAACCGCGCAAGCTGACGCTGGCGGTGCCGCGCCGCAGCGACCTCGCCGACGGCGAAAAAGGCCTGCAACGCGGCCTTGCCATCGGCAGCGGCATGAAGCTGGCCAAGGACCTGGGCAATCTGCCGGGCAATGTCTGCACCCCCAGCTACCTGGGCGAAGAAGCGCGTCAGATGGCCGCGGCCTTCAGCGCCGACGCCGAAATCCTGGGCCCCAAGGAAATCGCCGAACTGGGCATGGGCTCCTTCCTGTCCGTGGCCAAGGGCAGCGTGGAAGAGGCGCGCCTGATCGTGCTGCGCCACCACGGCGCCAAGGACAAGGGCGATAAACCCATCGTCATGGTGGGCAAGGGCATCACCTTCGACTCCGGCGGCATCTCGCTGAAGCCGGGCGAGGGCATGGACGAGATGAAGTACGATATGTGCGGCGCGGCCACTGTGTTGGGCGCTTTCCGCGCCGCAGTGGAAATGAACCTGCCGCTGAACCTGGTCGCCGTCGTGCCCACGTGCGAGAACATGCCCAACGGCAACGCGCTGAAGCCGGGCGACATCGTCACCTCCATGTCCGGGCAGACCATTGAAATCCTCAACACCGACGCCGAAGGCCGGCTGATTCTGTGCGACGCGCTGACCTACGCTGAACGCTTCGACCCGGCGACGGTGATCGACGTGGCCACGCTGACCGGCGCCTGCGTGATCGCGCTGGGCCATATCGCCACCGCGCTGTACAGCAATCAGGACAGCCTGGCGCGCGAACTGCTGGCCGCCGGCGAGGAAGTGGCCGACCGCGCCTGGCACATGCCGCTGTGGGACGAGTACCAGGACATGCTGAAGAGCCCGTTCGCCGACATGGCCAATATCGGCGGCCGCCCGGGCGGCAGCATCACCGCGGCCTGCTTCCTGTCGCGTTACGCCAAGGCTTATGATTGGGCGCATCTGGACATCGCCGGCACCGCCTGGAAGGGCGGCAAGGACAAGGGCGCCACCGCGCGGCCGGTGCCGCTGCTGGTGCAGTTCCTGCAAGACCGCGCCGACATCGCGCTGGGCAATGTGGTGCGACGCGGCCGTCCGCGCCGCGAAACCCCTGAAACGGTGGATGATGAGCAGGATTGATTTTTACACCAAAGTGGCCGACCCGCAGGGCTTCGCCTGCCTGCTGGCGGCCACGGTGATGCGCAAGGGGGAGCGGCTGCTGATCTGGTTCGACAGCGAGCAGCAGCTCGACACCTTCAGCCGGCAGCTGTGGAGCTTCGGCGATACCCGCTTCGTGCCGCACTGCAGGCTGGGCGCCGACGAGGCGGCGGACACGCCGATCTGGCTGACCGCCCGCCTGCCGGACGCGCTGGAGCACCCGGTATTGTTGAACCTGGGTTCGAATTTGCCGGAGCGGATGGAGCGCTTTGATCGTATTCTGGAAATAGTCGGACGCGACGAAGCGTCGCTGGAGACGGCGCGCCTGCGGTTCAAGGCGTATCGCGAGCGCGGTTATGCAATCGAACATCACGACATGAGCAATAAGTGACCATGAGCGAGCCGTCAAAGCCCAAAGAGCCTGACTGGTCCGGCCTCAACCTGCCGGTGTTGACCGAGGTGGTGGATGAGTCGCAGGTGCCCACCTTGGGCGACGAAGTCATCGACATCCCTGATTTTGATTTCTCCAGCGAACTGGACGCGCTGGCCGACCAGCTGGGCGAGCCGCCGCAGGAGTTGCCCGCCGAGCTGGAAATTCCCGAACTAAGCCTGGAAGAGCTGATCGCCGCTCCGGCTCCCGGCGAAGAGCCCCTGCTGGACCTGGCTTCGCTGCCGTCTTTGGACCTGGACGACATTCCCGCCTCCGAACTGGGCATCGAGCAAGTGCTGCCGGGCTGGAATCCCGCCGCGGCCTTGCCGGAAGCGGCGCCGGCGGCGGAGGCCGCCGATTTCGAATTTTCGCTGATGCCGGCCGGCGAGGAGTCGCCGGCCGAGGCCTTGGCCGCCGAGCCCGCGCTGATCGCGGAGGAGGCGCCCGCGGCGAGTGCTGCGCCCGTCGCCGAGCCGCCGCTGGCCGAGACTTTGCCGGAAACGGACGCCGCGTTTGCGGCCGCGGAGCCGGAGCCCGCGGGCGCCGAGCTTCCGGACGTCCAAGCCGTCGAGTCGCCCGTGTCCGATGCCGGCGCGCTCGAGGCCCTTGCCGCAACGCCCGCGCCGACGCCTTTCACTTCCATTTCCTTGGATAGCCTGCCCACTGGCGTGCTGGGCGGCGGAGTGGGGCCGGAAACCCAGGTGGACAGCTTGTTGCCCAACTGGCCGGAAAGCGCGGCGCTTGAGCCCGCGCCGGCTTTGGGCGAGAGCGTTGCCGAACCGTTCCTCGCGGAGCCGGAAGCGGACGAGTTGGCCGCGCTGACGCCGGACCCCGCGCCGGTGCTTGCCGAGCCTGTCGCGTCGGAACTGGCCGCGGCCCCCGAGCAGCCGTTGTTGGCAGAAATCAACCAAGCATTGGCGGATTTGCAGGCGGAGCCGGCTTTGACGCCGGCCGAAGCCGCCGAACCGGCAGTGCCCTTGCTGGACTCCGAGTTTGATATTCCGGCAGAGGCCGAAGATGTCGCTGCGCCAGTGCTGGACGAGGCGCTGGAGCTGGAGGCTGTAGAGCCGGACGCGCCGCTGATGGACGCCGCGTTTGCGGAACCGGCGGCGGTTGAAGCTGTGGCCGAGCCGGTGCTGGACGAGGCGCTGGAGCCGCAGGCTGTCGCGCCGGAAATACCCTTGCTGGACGTCGAGTTTGATGTTCCGGCAGAGGCTGAAGCTGTCGCTGTGCCAGCGCTGGACGAGGCGCCGGAGCTGGAGGCTGTAGAGCCGGACGCGCCGCTGATGGACGCCGCGTTTGCGGAGCCGGCGGGGGGTGAAGCTGTGGCCGAGCCGGTGCGGGACGAGGCGTCGGAACTGGAGGCGGTCGAGCCGGAAGAGTCGCTGATGGACACCGGGTTTGCGGAGCCGGCGGCGGTCGAAGCTGCGGCCGCGCCGGTGCTGGACGAGGCGTCGGAGCTGGAGGCTGTCGAGCCGGAAGAATCGCTGGTGGAAGCCGCGGTTGTGGAGCCGGCGGAGGGTGAAGCTGTAGCCGAGCCGGTGCTGGACGAGGTGCTTGAGCCGCAGGCTGCCGAGCCGGAAGAGTCGCTGATGGAAGCCGCGTTTGCGGAACTGGCGGTGGTTGAAGCTGTGGCCGAGCCGGTGCCGGATGAGGTGCTTGAGCCGCAGGCTGTCGAGCCGGAAGAATCGCTGATGGACGCCGCGTTTGCGGAGCCGGCGGCGGTCGAAGCTGTGGCCGAACCGCTGCTGGACGAGGCGCCGAAGCTGGAGGCTGTCGAGCTGGAAGCGCCGCTGATGGAGGCCGCGTTTGCGGAACCGGCGGTGGTCGAAGCTGCGGCCGAGCCGGTGCTGGACGATGTGCCGGAGCTGGAGGCGGTCGAGCCGGAAGAGTCGCTGATGGAGGCCGCGTTTGCGGAGCCGGCGGTGGTTGAAGCTGTGGTCGAGCCAGCGCTGGACGAGGTGCTCGAGCCGCAGGCCTCCGAGCTGGAAATGCCCTCGCTGGATGTCGAGTTTGCGGAGCCGGCGGCGGTCGAAGTTGCGGACGAGCCGGTGCTGGACGATGCGCCGGAGCTGGAGGCTGTCGAGCCGGACGCGCCGCAGATGGACGCCGCGTTTGCGGAACCGGCGGAGGTCGAAGCTGCCGCCGCGCCGGCCCTGGCCGAGAGCGATATTCCCGAGCTGACGGAGCTTGAGTCCGCGCCCGAGGCGAGCGGAATCGGCGCCGCGGAGTTGGCGCTTGGAGCGGGGGCCTTGGTCGCGGCGGGAGTGGCGCTGGCCGCCGGAACCGAGCCGAAGGCGGGCGAGGGCGAACAGGAGCCAGCACCCGAGGCGCCGGCGGCGCGAGGCGTGGAAGTCTTGAAGGTGTCCGAGGTGGCTTCCGCCGCCGCGGCCGCCGCGATGATGGCGCCTCAGGCGGTCAATGCGCCGCCGGGCACGGTGGCGGTGATCGACGAACAGGCTTTGCTGCAGTCCATGTACGAGAAAATGCTGCCGCGGATGAAGGTGGAGCTGTCGCTGTGGTTGCAGGACGCTTTGGAGTTGCAGGCCAAGCAGATGTTGTCCGGCGTGATGCACCAGCTCAAGGAGGACTACGAAATGCTGTTCGGCGAAGCCTTGAAAGAGAGCCTGCGCCAGACCATCAACTCTTTGGGCAAGATTGAAAAGGATGGGAAGCGCGATGAGTGATCGATTGTCGCATATCGTCACCCGCACCGGCGACGACGGCAGCACCGGTCTGGGCGACGGCAGCCGGGTGGGCAAGGACAGCTTGCGCATCCACGCGCTGGGCGAGGTGGACGAGCTGAACTCGGTGCTGGGGGTGTTGCTGGCGGAAACGCTGCCGGACGAGGCCAGGACCTGGCTGTCCGAAGCGCAGCACGATCTGTTCGACTTGGGGTCGGAGCTGGCGGTGCCCGGCTACAGCGCCTTGGGCGCCGGCCACGTGCAGGCGCTGGAGGCCGTGGTGGCCTTCCTCAACGAGGATTTGCCGCCGCTGAAGGAGTTCATCCTGCCCGGCGGCTGCCGGGCGGCCGCGCTGTCGCATCAGGCGCGTTCGGTATGCCGCCGCGCCGAACGCGCGGTGGTGGCGCTGGCGCAGCAGGAGGCGGTGTCCGACGCCGCGCGCCGCTATCTGAACCGCTTGTCCGATCTGCTGTTCGTGCTGTCACGCTATCTGAACCGCCAGCTTGGCGAGCCGGACGTGTTGTGGCGGCCGGGGCGCAAAACCGGCGAGGCCTGAGCGCGGCGTAGGGACAAAAAAAACGGCAATCCGCGAGGGTTGCCGTTTTTTTGGGGCGAGCGCGTGGTCAGGCCACTTCCGAGACCCGCGGCCGGTAGGTGCTGTTCTGCAGCAGGGACTGGGTGGTCTGGTACTGAGTGACCGCCAGCTGACCGCTGGCGTTCTGCTGTTGAGAGCGGGCCACCGCGTTGTTGTTGGTCTGGCTGGTTTGCTGTTCCGTCTGATTGTTGGCGGCTTGCTGCTCATTGGCCGCCGGCACCGTGTTCGGGCGCGGAGGCGTCGCCGGCGGGGCGCTGGCGGCGCGATTGGCGTTGGCCGCTTCCGCCGCGCGCTGCTGCGCCCGCGGGGTGTCGTTGGCCGCGGCGGCGGGAGCGGCGGTGCTGGCCAGGTTGGCGGTTTGCGCTTGTTCCTGGCTGACCCGCTGCTGCTCGCTATTGCGGGTTTGCGCGGCGTTGGCCTGCGCGGAGTTCAGCTGGCGTTGCAGCTGCTGCTCGACGCGGGCGGTGTCGGGGTTTTGCCGGACCGCGGTCTGGCTGACGTTTTGCTGTGAAACCGCCGGCGTGGCGGACCGCGGTTCTTCCAGCGTCTTTTGCTCAGGCCGCGTGTTCTGCAGCGATTGCAATTGCTGCAGAGAGTTGAGGCTGCCTATGCTGCCGGTGCTTGCCATATCGCTCTCTCCAAACCGTGGATGCCGTTGCCGTCGCGCAGGACGGTATAGAGCCCAGTTGCCCTATATCGCTGATTCTAGAATCTTTTTTGCCGGATTGCCGAATTTTTTCCAGTCTAAAGGTCAGATTTGTGGCAGCAATACCAATTCCAGCATGCGTTCGGCCAGCTGATCCACGCTCAGCGGGCCTTCGGAGCGGTACCACTGCACCGACCAATGCAGGCTGCCCAGCAAGGTGCGGCGCAGCAGCGCGGTGTCGGGCTTGACCAGGCCGGCGGCGGCGGCTTCGTCCAGCGCCTGCTGCCACAGCGCCTCGTAGCGGTCGCGCAGCACGATCAGGCCGGGCCTGGCGGAGGCGGACACGCTGCGCCATTCGTACAGCATCACTTCCAGTGCCGCCTGATTGTCCCCCAGCAGCGAATTGAGGTGCACGCGGAACAGCGCCGCCAGCTTGGCCCGCGGCGATCCGGCCTCGTCCAGCGCGCGCTTCAGCTGCTCGGTGGTGCTGGTGATGCCCAGCGCCATCACCGCGACCAGGATCTCCTCCTTGGTGCGGAAGTGGTAGAACAGGCTGCCGGACTGCATGCCGACCGCGTTGCCCAGGTCGCGCACCGTGGTGCGTTCGTAGCCCTGGTCGCGGAACAGCATCGCCGCGGCGCGGACCAGCTCCATGCGGCGGCTGTTTTCTTCGACGGGTGCGGTGTTGTCTGTATTCATTGTTGTGTTGGGCGTTGGACGTTGGCGGGCAGCAGCGGAAGCGCGGCTTGCCAGACCCGCTCCGGCTCCATTTTTTCCAGGCAATCGGTATGGCCGTACGGACAGGTCCGTTCGAAACAGGGGCTGCAATCCAGATTGAGGGAGACGATGGCGGCCTGTTCGGACAAGGGCGGGGTGAAGTCGGGGCTGGAGGAGCCGTACAAGGCCACCAGGGGCTTGTCCAGCGCCGCCGCCACGTGCATCAGGCCGGAGTCGTTGCAGATGGCGAGCCGGGTCAGGCCGATCAGGTCTATCGCTTCTTCCAGGCCGGTGGCGCCGCAGAGGTTGACGGCCAGGCCGCCGGACAGGCGGCTGATGTCGTCGCCGACTTCTTTGTCCTTGCCGGAGCCGAACAGCCACACCGCGTAGCCGGCGGCGTCGAAGCGACGCGCCAGTTCGGCGAAGTGGCGGGCCGGCCAGCGCTTGGCCGGGCCGTATTCGGCGCCGGGGCAGAAGGCGACCGCCGGTCGGCTGACGTCCAGTTTCAGCTTGTCCAGCACCGCTTGCTGGCTAGCGTCGGTGAGCGCCAGCCGCGGGTGGCTGAGCGGCCGCGGCAGCGGCTCGCCCTTGTCTTCGGCCAGCGCGCAAAAGCGCTCCACCATCATCGGCAGCGCCTGTTCGTCCAGTTCGCGCGCGTCGTTGAGTATCCAGTAACGGGATTCGCCGAGGAAGCCGGTGCGCAGCGGGATGCCGGCGAACAGCGGGATCAAGGCGGATTTCAGCGAGTTGGGCAGCACGATGGCTTGATCGAAGCGCTCGGCGGCCAGCTGGCGCGCCACCTTCCAGCGTTCGCCCAGGCGCAACGCGCCGTGGCCGAAGGGGTTGAGGTGGGCCTTGGCCACTTCCGGCATCCGCGCCAGTAGCGGCAAGGTCCAGGCCGGCGCGAACACGTGCAGTTCCAGATCGGGGTGGCGTTGATGCAGTCTTTGGTACAGCGGTTGCGCCATGACGCTGTCGCCGACCCAGGAGGGGCCGATGACCAGGATTTTCTTCTTCATTGCAGATGTTCCGATTGCAAACCGAAACCGGGTCGAGGCGGCCCGGCTTGGGTTTGCAGACGAGGCGGGCCGGCAAGCAAAAAAGGTGCGGCTCGCGCCACACCTTAGCTGCGTTGCCGGCGCGGGGCCAGGCTCAGTGGTGGCCGCCTGCCGGACCGTTCAGCTTGTAGCGGGTGCCGCAGTACGGGCACAGCGCTTCGCCGGTCTTGTGCACGGGCAGGAACACGCGCGGGTGGGAGTTCCAGGACACCATGTCCGGCATCGGGCAATGCAGCGGCAGGTCGTGCTGGGTGACTTCGATCACGCGTTGCGTGTTTTCTTTCTGTTCAGCCATTCTGTATTCCTTGCGGAGCCGCCGCGCGGGCGGCTCGTCTTGCTTAGTTGACGTAGGTCAGCCAGTGCTGGTGTTCGGCATCCAGTCCTTTGACGATGTCGAAGTAGCGCTTCTGGATTTCGGCGGTGATGGTACCACGATTGCCGTCGCCGATCGCACGTCTGTCGAGTTCGCGGATCGGGGTCACTTCGGCGGCGGTGCCGGTGAAGAAGGCTTCGTCGGCACTGTAGACTTCGTCGCGGGTGATGCGCTTTTCTATCAGTTCCAGGCCCATTTCCTTGGCGATCTGCACCACGGTGTCGCGGGTGATGCCTTCCAGCGCGCTGGTCAGGTCCGGAGTGTACAGTTTGCCTTTGCGGACGATGAAGATGTTTTCGCCGGAACCTTCCGCCACGAAACCGTCCACGTCCAGCAGCAGCGCTTCGTCGTAGCCGTCGGCGGTGGCCTCGTTGTTGGCCAGGATGGAGTTCATGTAGTTGCCGTTGGCCTTGGCCTTGCACATGGTGATGTTGACGTGGTGGCGGGTGAAGGAGGAGGTCTTCACGCGGATGCCTTTTTCCAGACCTTCGTCGCCCAGGTAGGCGCCCCAGGGCCAGGCGGCCACGATCACGCGCACGTCGTTCTTCAGCGGCGCCACGCCCAGCTTGCCGGAGCCGTAGAAGGCCATCGGGCGGAAATAGCAGGATTTGAGGCCGTTGGCTTGGAGCACGTCATGATGGGCTTTGCTGATCTGTTCCGGGGTGAACGGCAGTTCCATGCCCAGAATCTTGGCGGAGCGGAACAGCCGCGCGGTATGGTCTTCCAGACGGAAGATGGCCGGGCCCTTGGGGGTTTCGTAGGCGCGCACGCCTTCGAACACGCCCATGCCGTAGTGCAGGGTGTGGGTCAGCACGTGGGTGGTGGCGTCGCGCCAGTCAACCATTTCGCCGTCATACCAGATTTTTCCGTCACGATCAGCCATCGACATCTTGGTGTTCTCCAATATTGTGTTTTCGCTTTGCGGATGGGGCCGGATCTTGTCCGACCGTATCCAATGAGTTTATCTCGCCCTTATGACGCTGTGAACCGTTTATTTGAGCGCTTGCTCGAATACTCGCCGCCACAGCGATCGGCACAGGCCGTAGTCCTCCAGCAAGGCCGCGTCCGGCGTCACCGTTTGCTTTTCATTGAGCCGGGCGGCGTGTTGCAGCCGGCGGTAGTGGCGGTAGGCGTTGCGCGCGGCTTCGGCGTCGGCGGCGGGGATCAGGCCGGCGTCGGCGGCGGTGGCCAGCAGCGCGATGTTGCCGGCGTTGGCGGTCAGCGCCGGCAGTTGATGGGCGTGGGCCAGGATCAGGTACTGGACGAGGAACTCGATGTCTATGATGCCGCCGCGCGCGTTTTTCGGGTCTTCGTCGCGGGCGGGGTGGCTGTCCAGCATGCGCTGGCGCATCGCCAGCACTTCGTCGCGCAGCGCGCCGAGCTCGCGCCGGCGGGTGAGGATGGCGTGGCGCTCCTGTTCGAACTGGACGCCGACTTCGGCGTCGCCGGCCACGTAGCGGGCGCGGGTCAGCGCCTGATGCTCCCAGACCCAGGCCTGTTGCTCCTGATATTGGCGGAAGGCGTTGACCGAACTGACCAGCAGGCCGCTGGCGCCGTTGGGGCGCAGCCGCAGGTCGATGTCGTAGAGCACGCCGGCGGCGGTGGCGCTGGTCAGCCAGGTGGACATCTTGCGCGCCAGCCGCGAATACAGTTCGGCGGCGTCCGGGTGCTCGTCGTCGTAGAGGAAGATCAGGTCCAGGTCCGAGGCGTAGCCCAGCTCTTTGCCGCCCAGCTTGCCGTAGCCGATGATGGCGAATCGCGGCGCGTCGCAGTGGCGGCTGGGAATGTCGAGCCAGGCGTGGCGCAGCGTGGCGGCCAGCACGATGTCGGCCAGCAGCGACAGCTGGTCGGACAGCGCCTCCACCGTCCACATGCCGGCCAGGTCCTGCGCCACCAGGCGGAAGGATTGCGCGTGCTGGAAGTGGCGCAGCGCGTCCATCTTGGCTTCCACGTCGCCGTCGGCCTGACGCAGCAACTGCTCCAGTTGCTCGGCCAGCTGCGGCCAGTCCGGCGTGGCGTAGAGCACGCGCGCGTCCAGCAGTTCGTCCAGCAGGATGGGATGGCGGGTCAGGTAGCCGGAGACCCAGGCGCTGGACGAGTAGAGCGAGGCCAGACGCTGCAGGGTCTGCGGGTATTCGGTCAGCAGCGCCAGGTAGGAGGCGCGGCGGCTGATCGCCTCCATTAGCGCGATGATGCGCGACAGCGTGGCGTCGGCGTTGTCGAAGCGGGAGGCGACTTCGATCAGCGCCGGCATCAATTGGTCGAACTGCTTGCGGCCGTTCAGCGGCATCTGCTGGTAGCGCTGCCCCAGAGCCAGGCTTTGCAGCTGGCGCGCCACTTGATCCGGTTCGGCGAAGCCCAGCCGCCGCAGCCGCTCCGTCGGCAGTTCGTCGGCGATGTCGCGCCACAGATCGGCCAGCGGATGATCGGCGGCGCCCTCGGTGGGCAGGATGAACACTTGCTCGAAGTGGCGGGTGACTTTGCGGCGCTGCTGATTGAGCCGGTTCATGAACTGGTCCCAGTCGGCGCAGCCCATGCCGGCGGCGATGCGGGCGCGGTTGTCGGCGCCGGCGGGCAGGGTCTGGGTCTGTTGGTCGTCCAGGTATTGCAGCCGGTGTTCCAGATTGCGCAGGAAGGCGTAGGCCTGCATCAGTTCCTCGACGGCGGCGGGTTCCAGCAGGCGCAGCTCGCCCAGCCGGCGCAAGGTTTCGCGGGTGCCGCGCAGTTGCAGGCTGCGGTCGCGGCCGCCGCGTATCAGTTGAAAGACCTGGGCGATGAATTCCACTTCGCGGATGCCGCCGGGCCCCAGCTTGATGTTGTCGGCCATGTCGCGACGCGCCACTTCGCGGCGGATTTGCGCGTGCAGGTCGCGCATCGCGCCGTAGGCGCTGTAGTCCAGGTATTTGCGGTAGACGAAGGGGCGCGCCGTGTCGGCCAGCGCCGCCGCGTCGCCGCTGAGCGGCCTGGCCTTGATCCAGGCGTAGCGCTCCCATTCCCGGCCCTGGCTCAGCAGGTAGTTTTCCAGCGCGGCGAAGCTCATCGCCAGCGGGCCGGAGTCGCCGTAGGGCCGCAGCCGCATGTCGACGCGGAACACCTGGCCGTCGGCGGTGACGTCGTTGAGCAGGGCGATCAGCCGCTTGCCCACCTGGGTGAAGTATTCGTGGTTGCTGATCGAGCGGCCGCCGTGGGCGCCGCCGTCGGTGTCGCCGCTTTCCGGGTAGATGAAAATCAGGTCGATGTCGGAGCTGACGTTGAGCTCGCCGCCGCCCAGCTTGCCCATGCCGATGACGATCAGCTGCTGGACCTCGCCGCTGTCCTCGCCTATCGGCTGGCCGTAATGGGCGAGGCCGGCGCGCGCGGAGGCCAGCGCCCGCTCGACGGCGAAATCGGCCAGCGCGCTGACGGTGGTCACCACTTCGTCCAGATCCGCCAGGCCGTTGAGGTCGCGGCAGATCAGCCGCGCCACCACCGCCTGCCGCAGCCGCCGCAGCGCCGGCGCCAGCAGTTCGGCGTCGTCCAGCGCCGCCCAGTCGGCGAAGCCGGCCATCTCCGCCGCGTCGAAGCGGTGGCCCAGCCGGTTTTCCAGTCGCGTCAGCTCGGCGGGCTGGGCGGTCAGCAAACGTTGCAGATAGTGGGAGAACTCGCGGCTGCGGGCAATGGCAGCGGCCGTGTTTGCTGGCATAATAGGCCTCTACGGCATGTCAATTCTTGATGGCCACATTGTAACGGTTTGCCGCATTTGGAAAAGCTATTCTCCGTTCTGTCCCATATCCATGTGATCAAGGTCCTGAAACGGACCTGTGCGCTGTTGGGAATGGCCGTCGCCGTCGCCTTGACGTTGCTGCTGGCGGCGTTTTGCGCGTTCACTTTCTGGGTGCTGCCCAATCTGAATCAGTTCCGTCAGCCGCTGGAGCGCTATCTGAGCCAGTCGCTGGGGCGGCCGGTGCAGGTGGCGGCCCTGTCCGGCGAGTGGCTGACCGTGGGGCCGCGCTTCGAGCTGGGCGGCGTCACCATCGCCAATCCGCAGGACGGCAAGGCGTTGACCCTGCGCCAGGTGTCGCTGGAGCCGTCTTGGCGTTCGCTGCTGGCCTTGGAGCCGCGCCTGGCCAGCGTGGTGGTCAAGGGTCCGGCGGTGGAGCTGCTGCGCTCGCGCCAGGGCGTGATCTATCTGAACGGCTTCGATCTGAGTTCCGGTCCCGCCGACAGCGGTCTGGGCAACTGGCTGTTGCGCCAGCCCAGCCTGGAGATCAGCGACGCGCGGCTGAGCTGGCAGGACGAATTGCTGGGCCTGCCGCGGCTGGACCTGAGCCAGGGCCAACTCAAGCTGAGCGCCGGCCTGTTCGGCCACGGTCTGAAGCTGTCCGGCCAGCCGGCCGCGTCCCTGGGCAAGGGCTTCGATCTGACCGCTTCCTGGCGCGGCGACGACATCGCCGCCTGGCAGCAGTGGTCCGGCTCGATCAAGGTGGCGCTGGACGGCGCGCGGGTGGGTTCGTGGACGCGTTATCTGCAGCAACTGGGCATGCTGCGCAGCGGCGAGGGCAGCGGCACGGTGGAGATGTCCTTCTCCGACGGCGCCGTCGACGCCTTGAAAGCCAGCGTCAATGTCCACGACGCCGCCTACACGCCGCCGGATTCGCAGGAACTGGTGCTGCCGCGGCTGCAGGGCGAGCTGCAACTGACGCGCCAGCTCAGCGGCAGCTATAAGGTCAAGGCCAGCCGGCTGACCCTGGCCAGCGCCAGCGGCCTGGCCTTCGACAATTCCAATATCGACGGCGAGTGGCGCTACGGCGAGCAGGGCTTCGGCCAGCTGACGCTGGACAATGTCGATCTCGGCCATCTGACCCCCTTCATTCACGCGCTGGGCGCCGACCGCAATCCGCTGTTCGCGCGTTTCTCGCCCAGCGGCGCGCTGCGCGACCTGACCGTCAGCTGGAAGGGCGCGCTGGAGACGCCCAAGGCCTTCAAGCTGAAGTCCCGTTTTGAAAAGCTGGCCTGGCAACCGTTCGGCGAGCTGCCCGGCGTGGCCGGCGTCAGCGGCGCGATCAGCTTCGACGAAAAGGGCGGCCGCCTGCAATTGGACACCGGCAAGTCCCAGGTCAGCTATCCCTCGGTCTTCGTCGCGCCGCTGGCTTTCGACAAGCTGACCGCCGACGTGGGCTGGCAGCGGCAGGGGCAGGCGGTGGCCTTGGATTTCCGCCAGGTGGCCTTCTCCAACGCCGATTTGTCCGGCAGCCTGCAAGGCAGCTATCGGCACCAGGGCAGCGGCGCCGGCGTCGCCGATCTGCGCGCCAGCATTGCCGGGGTGCCGGCGGCCAGGGTGGCGGAGTATCTGCCGCACGAGGTGGGCGAGCACACCTTGCGCTGGTTGCGCCAAGCCTTGCAGGGCGGCCAGTTGCGCCAGGCGACGATGAAGCTGCGCGGCGATCTGGAGCAATTCCCCTTCGCCGGCGGCAAGGGCGGCGAGTTCCTGGTGGAGGCCGAGGTGGAGCGCGCGCGTCTCAGCTATCAAGCGGGCTGGCCGCGCATCGACGACATTGACGCCCAATTGCTGTTCCACAACGAACGGATGGAAGTGAACGCGCGCCGCGCCGTCACCGTGGGCGTGCCGCTGAGCGGCGTCAAGGCGGTGATCGCCAATCTGGGCGCCGACGTGCCCGTGCTGACGGTGGAGGGCCGCGCGGCCGACCGCTTGCAGCGCATGCTGGCCTTCACTACGCAAAGCCCGGTGGACGGTTGGCTGGACGGTTTCACCGGCCAGATCGAGGCCGGCGGCGACGCCAGCCTGGACTTGAAGCTGACGATACCGTTGGCCGGCGAACAGGGCGTGGCGGTGCGCGGCGATCTGCATTTCGCCGACAACGCGCTGCGCTTCAAATCCCTGCCGATTCCGCCGCTGAGCAAGGCCCGCGGCCGGCTGACCTTTACCGAACGCGGCGTGGACAGCCCCGGCCTGCAGTTCGTCGGCTTCGGCGGCCCCTTCCAGCTGAAGGCCAACACCGGCGCCGACAAGCGCATGCGCTTCGAACTGGCCGGACAGGCCGATTCGCGCCAAGTGTTGAAGCAATACCTGCCGGCGCTGGCGGAGCAGGTGGCGGGCAAGTCCGGCTACCGCGCGCAGTTCGTCGTCAAGCAGGGCCTGGAGAGCCTGACGGTGGCCTCGGACCTGCAGGGCACGGCTTTCGACTTGCCGGCGCCCTTGGGCAAGACCGCCGCCGCGGCCTTGCCGCTGCAACTGCAGCTGCGGCCGCAGCAGATGCGCGGCGCGCAGACCCTGCGGCTGGACTTCGGCCTGGACGGCATGCTGGGCGGCCGCCTGCGTTTGAACGAGCGCGGCGACTTGCAGTCCGGCGCGCTGGGCGTGGGACGCGCGCCGGGAGAGCCGGCGGCGTCCGGCCTGACGGTGCGGGTGGCGCAGCCCAGAGTGGTGCTGGACGACTGGCTGAAACTGGCCGACGGCGCAGCGCAGTCCGGCGGCGGCGAGCCGGCGGCGCTGTCCGCCTTGCCGGCCTTGCAGCTGGAACTGGAAACGCCGGAGCTGGTGTTGCCGGGCCTGAGCCTGCACAAGGTCAACGCCAGGCTGGGCAACCGCGAGCTGTCCAAGGCCTGGACCATACAGCTGCGCTCCAACGAGATGAGCGGCGACGCCAGCTACCGGCCGGAGGGCAACGGCCTGCTGCAGGCCAATCTGAGCCGGCTGGCCTTGAGCCTGCCGGCGGACAAGAAAGAGGGCGCGGCCGAGGCCAAGGCCGGCGGCGAGCCCTCGGTGCTGAACCGCAAGCTGCCCGAGATGAAGGTGCGCGTCGGCGAGCTGGTGCTGCAGGGGCGTTCGGTGGGCCGGCTGGAACTGGAGGCGCGCCGCGACGGCAGCGTCTGGCAGATGGCGCCCTTGCGGCTGACGACCAACGACGGCACGCTGAAGGCCACGGTGCGCTCGGACGCGCGCGGCGCCGGCAATGTCGACGCCCGCTTCGAACTGAATGTCGGCGACGCCGGCAAGCTGCTGACGCGGCTGGGCCAGGGCGAGATTTTCCGCAACGGCCAGGGCACGCTCAGCGGCCGCTTGAATTGGCCCGGAGGCCTGGGCGATCTGGATTTGGCCAAGGTGTCCGGCGAATTGGCGCTAGACTTCAAGGACGGACGCTTCGCCAAGGTGGACCCGGGCGTGGTCAAATTGCTGGGCGCGCTCAGCCTGCAATCGCTGCCGCGCCGCATCCGCCTGGACTTCACCGACGTGTTCAGCGACGGCTTCGCCTTCGACAGCCTCAAGGGCGAGGCGCAGGCCCGCAACGGTCTGTTCACTTCGCCCAAGGTGGAGATGAAGGGGCCGGGCGCGGACGTGACGATTTCCGGCGAGCTGGATCTGGGCAAGGAAAGCCAGGCCTTGAAAGTGCATGTGATGCCGCGTCTGGCGGAGAGCGTGGCGCTGGCCGCGGGCGCGGCCCTGCTCAATCCGGTGGTGGGCATCGCCACGCTGGCGGCGCAGAAAGTGCTGCGCGACCCGGTGGGCCGCATCCTGTCGGTGGATTACGAAGTGAGCGGCTCGCTGCGCGACCCGAAGGTGGTGCGCACCGCGATCGGTCCGATACAGCAGAACAAAGGGGGAAAACCATGAAGCAGAAATTCCTGGCGGCGGCGGTGCAGATGGTGTCCGGCGCCGACGTGGCGGCCAATTTGCGCCGCGCCGCGCATTGGGTGGCGGAAGCCGCCGGCAAGGGCGCGCGGCTGGTGGTCCTGCCCGAGTATTTTTGCTTGATGGGACGGCAGGAAACCGACAAGGTTGCCGTGTGCGAAGCCTACGGCGACGGCCCCATCCAGAGCGCGCTGGCGCAGATGGCGCGCGACAACGGGGTATGGCTGGCGGCCGGCACCGTGCCCTTGCGCAGCCCGGAGCCGCAGCGGGTGTTGAACACCACTTTGTTGTTCGACCCTGACGGCGAGGTGCGCGCCCGCTACGACAAGATCCATCTGTTCGGCTTCTCCGGCCTGGGCGAGAGCTATTGCGAATCCAACACCATCCGCCCGGGCGAACAGCCGGTGAAGGCGGATCTGGGTTTTGCCGAGATGGCCTTCGGCATCTGCTACGATCTGCGCTTTCCGGAGCTGTTCCGCCAGTTGTCGCCCTATGATCTGATGATTCTGCCGGCGGCCTTTACCGCCACCACCGGCGAGGCCCATTGGGAGCCCCTGCTGCGCGCGCGCGCGATCGAGAACCAAAGCTATGTGCTGGCCTCGGCGCAGGGCGGAGAACACGACAACGGCCGCAAGACCCACGGTCATTCGATGATCATCGATCCGTGGGGACGCGTGTTGGCTGAAATAGACAAGGGCGAGGGCGTGATCCTCGCCGAAATCGACCCGACATTGATCCAGTCGGTGCGCACCCGCCTGCCGGCGCTGGCGCACCGCGTACTCGCGTGAAAGAACCCGACATGATGCAAGATGCTTTCTCCGCGGCAGACAGCCTGCTGCTCAAGCCTTACGGCCTGGACGAGGCGGCTTTGGAGGCCACGCTGGCGCGCATGCGCCACCACGCCATCGACTACGCCGACCTCTATTTTCAATACACCCGCAGCGAGGCCTGGAGCCTGGAAGAGGGCATCGTCAAGTCCGGCAGCTTCAGTATCGACCAAGGCGTGGGCGTGCGCGCGGTGGCCGGAGACAAGACCGCCTTCGCCTATTCCGACGCCATCAGCCTGGAGGCGCTGAGCCGCTCCGCCGACGCGGTGCGCGCCATCGGCCAGGCGGGCGGCGACGGCTCCGCCGGCCGCCAGGCGCCGCGCGCGCCCAAGCCGCTGTATCCGGCGCTGGACCCGTGTCACAGCCTGGAGGCGGCGGCCAAGGTGGCCTTGCTGGAAAAGGTGGAGCGGATGGCGCGGGCGCTGGACCCGAGGGTGATCCAGGTGATGGCCGGCATGGCCAGCGAATACGACGTGGTCTACGTGGCGCGCCACGACGGCGTGCGCGCCGCCGACGTGCGGCCGCTGGTGCGGCTGTCGGTGATGGTGATCGCCGAGCAGAACGGCCGCCGCGAGCAGGGCTCCAGCGGCGGCGGCGGCCGCTTCGATCTGGCCTACTTCGACGACGAGGTGCTGGAGCGCTACGCGCGCCAGGCGGTGCATCAGGCGCTGACCAATCTGGATTCGCGGCCGGCGCCGGCCGGCCAGATGACCGTGGTGCTGGGGCCGGGCTGGCCCGGCGTGCTGCTGCACGAGGCGATAGGTCATGGCCTGGAAGGCGATTTCAACCGCAAGGGCACTTCGGCCTTCTCCGGCAGGATCGGCCAGCGGGTGGCGGCGCCCGGCGTCACCGTGGTGGACGATGGCGTGATGGAAGAACGCCGCGGTTCGCTGGCGATAGACGACGAGGGCAATCCCACCCAGCGCACCGTGTTGATCGAGGACGGCGTGCTCAAGGGCTATATGCAGGACGCGATGAATTCACGCTTGATGCAGGTGGGCGCCACCGGCAACGGCCGCCGCGAGTCCTACGCCCACATCCCGATGCCGCGGATGACCAACACCTATATGCTGGCAGGCCAGCATGACCCGCAGGAAATCATCGCCTCGGTCAAGGACGGCCTGTACGCGGTCAACTTCGGCGGAGGCCAGGTGGACATCACCAGCGGCAAGTTCGTGTTCTCGGCGTCGGAGGCCTGGCGCATCGAAAACGGCAAGCTCAGCTATCCGGTCAAGGGGGCCACCCTGATCGGCAACGGGCCGGACGTGCTCAACTACGTCAGCATGATAGGCAATGATTTGGAGCTGGATCAGGGCGTGGGCGTCTGCGGCAAGGAAGGGCAGAGCGTGCCGGTGGGCGTGGGTCAGCCGACGCTGCGCATAGACGGCGGGCTGACCGTGGGAGGCACCGGCGGCTAAGAACCTGTTTACGATCCGCTGCGCGTCGGCGGGACGAGTAGAAAGGGGCGTTAAAAACAAGCTCAAAATGCTGATGTACCGTGTGTACACTCCGCTTTTTCGCTTGTTTTCGCCTTGTCTCGCCTTAGCTCGCGAGATCGTAAACACGCTCTAAGAACCAGTTCACGATCCGCTGCGGGTTGTGTTTGAGAAAGGCGAAGCGCAGGCGCTTCGCCTTTTTTTGCGCCTATTTTCAAATTTAACAAGCAGATCATCCAAATACAAAGCCAATTATCAATTCCGATCGGCGGCGACACAATGCGCTGGTCCGGTGTCGCCATGGTGGCGGCGCCGCAATCGGGAGACGATGATGAAAGCTTTGACCTTGGCGCTGGGCTTCGGCCTGGCCATGAACGCGGCCTTCGCCGGCGCGGCGGAAAACCTGCCGCAGCCGGCGCGGGTGTGGGCGGACCGCCCGGCCGGCAGCGTGGCGGCGGTGAAGCTGGCCGCGCTGCGCTACGCGGCGTTCTGGAACAGCGGCGATCCGCGCTACGCCGAACTGGCGTTGGACCCCGACTTCATCGACCGCACTTTGCCCGCCGGCCGCCAGCAGGGCGTGGCCGGCCCCTTGCAGGCTTCGCGCCAGTTCCGCGCCGCGGTGCCGGACTTGAAGGTGGACGTCACCGACATGGTGCTGGCCGGCGACCGGGTCGCCTTGCGCCTGCATTTCCAGGGCCATTTCAGCGGCCGCTTCGGCGACGTGCAAGGCCAGGGCCAGCCGGTGGAGTTCCAGGCTTTCGATCTGTACCGCGTCAAGAACGGCCGCATCGCCGAGAACTGGCACCTGGAAGACAATCTGACCCTGATGCAGCAACTGGGCGTGGTGAAGCCATGAGCGCGGCGGCCTTTTCCTTCCAGGGCCAGACTGTGGCGGTGCTGGGCGGCGGTTCCGGCATCGGCCGAGCGGTGGCGGACGCGGCGGTGGAAGCCGGCGCCCGGGTCTATGTGCTGGGGCGCTCAGCCCAGTCTTCCGCGGACCGGGACGGCATCCAGGCGGACATCACCGACAGCCGGGCGCTGGCCCAAGCCTTCGCCGCCATCGGCCGCATCGATCATCTGGTGCTAACCGCCGGCGCGCGGGTCGGCGCGCCGGCGCTGGCCGAGCTGAGCGAGCAAGCGCTGCGGCAGACTTTCGACGTCAAGCTGTTCGGCAGCCTGCTGGCGGTGCGCGAGGCCTTGCCCTATCTGACAGAGCGGGCGTCGGTGACCTTCACCTCCGGCCTGCTGGCGCGCAAATTTTCCAGCGGCGGCCTGCTGAAAAGCACGGTCAACGCCGCGCTGGAGGCGGCGGCCAAGAATCTGGCCAAGGAGCTGGCGCCGCGTCGCGTCAACGTGGTCAGCCCCGGCGTGGTGGACACCGAGCTGTGGGGCGAGGCCGGCTCGGCCGCGCGCCAGGCGACGCTGGCCCGCATCGGTCAGGGCCTGCCCGTCGGCCGCGTCGGCCAGCCGCAAGAACTGGCGCAAGCCTATTTGCTGGCGATGGCCAACGGCTTCATCACCGGCGCGGTGCTGGACGTGGAGGGCGGGGCCTTGTTGTAGGCCCTGGCCCAAGAGAGAGGACTCGAGATGTCCGATACCCTACCCATCAATCGTCGCCAGTTCCTGGCCGGCGCGGCCGCGGGCAGCACCGCGCTGATGCTGGCGCACGGCGCGGCGCTGGCGGCGACCGGAGCAAGCAAGATGACGGCAAACTCAACAAGCGGCGGCGCCTTCTGGCCCAACGGCGCGCGCCTGGCGATTTCTATTTCCATGCAGTTCGAGGCCGGCGCCCAGCCGGAACGCGGCGCCAGCGGGCCGTTTCCGCCGCTGGACCCCAAGTACGCGGATTTGCCGATGCAAAGCTGGTACGACTACGGCGTCAAGGAGGGCATTCCGCGGCTGCTGGACCTGTGGGACCGCACCGGGGTCAAGGTGACTTCGCATATGGTGGGCCAGGCGGTGGACCGCAGCCCGCAGCTGGCGCGCGAAATCGTGGCGCGCGGCCACGAGGCGGCGGCGCACGGCCAGACCTGGGAGCCGCAGTACCCGATGACGCCGGCGCAGGAAGAGGCGGCCTATCGCGCCAATATCGCCAGCATAGAGCGCGCCACCGGCACGCGTCCGGTGGGCTTCAACGCCTTCTGGCTGCGCGGCACGCCCAATACCCTGGGCATTCTGCAGCAGCTGGGCTTTCTCTATCACATCGACAACGTCAGCCGCGACGAGCCGTTCACGGTACCGGTCAAGGGCAAGCCCTTCGTGGTGGTGCCCTATACCTTGCGCAACAACGACATCGTGCGCTTCGATTCGCCGGCCTTGAGCAACGAGGCTTATCTGTCCGATCTGAAGGCCGAGTTCGATCTGCTCTACGCCGAGGCGGGTTCGCGGCGGCGGATGATGTCGATCAGCACCCACGACCGCATTTCCGGCTCGCCGGCGCGGGTCAAGGCGCTGGAGCAGTTCATCCGCTACGCGCAAAGCCACGCCGGCGTCGCCTTCATGCGCAAGGACGAGATCGCGCGCTTCGCCTTGCAGGCGGACAAGGTGCCGGCGAACTGAGTTTTTGAGTTGCGTTCCACAACCGCGGGACGGCCATTGGCCGCGCCGCGGTTTTCTTAGAGCCTGTTTACGATCTCGCGAGCTAAGGCGAGACAAGGCGAAAACGAGCGAGAAAGCGGAATGTACAGATGGTACATGAGCATTTTGAGCTCGGTTTCAACGCCGTATCGCCGACGCGCAGCAGATCGTAAACAGGTTCTTACAATTGGGCGCCGGCCTCCGGCAGCAGCGCGGTGGCCGGCAGCGCCGACAGCCGCTCGCGCAGGAAATCGATCAGCCGACGAATGCGCAGCGGCTGGCCGCGCTGGCCGGGATAGAGCAAGTGCAGCGGCGCGCTGTCGGTGAAGTAGTCGTCCAGCACCGTGAGCAGGCGGCCCTGGCGCAGATCGTCGGCGATGTCCAACAGCGATTTGTAGGCGAAGCCCTGGCCTTGCAGCGCCCAGCGGCGGATCACCTCGCCGTCGTTGCTCTGCTGTGCGCGCTCCAGCCGCAGCGCGCGGCGCTGGCCGTGCTCGCGGTAAGGCCATTCATGCATCGGCCCGTCGCCGGTGACCAAGGTCAGCGTCGGCAGCTCGGCCAGCTGCCGCGGATGGCGCGGCGTGCCGGTGCGGGCCAGCAGCGCCGGCGCGGCGCAGACCACGCGGCGGCTGGCGGCCAGCTCGCGCGCGATCAGGCTGCTGTCCGCCGGCTGGCCGTAGCGGATGGCGATGTCGATGTCTTCGCCGATCAAATCGGCTGGGGTGTCGTCCAATTGCAGGGCGAAATGCACCGCCGGATGCAGGCGGCGGAATTCGTCCAGACAGTCCAGCAAGGCGTGGCGGCCCAGATCCGACGGCGCCGACAGCCGGATCAGGCCGCTGAGCTCGCTTTGCTCCCGCTGCAGCCGGTCCTGGCCTTGTTGCAGGGTGTCCAGCGCGCGCTGGCAGTGGTCGCGGAATATTTCGCCGGCCTCGGTCAGCCGCAGCTGGCGGGTGGTGCGCTGAAACAGCCGGCTGTCCAGCGCGGCTTCCAGCCGCTGGATACAGGCGCTGGCGGCGGCGGGCGACAGTCCCTGCTTGCGGCCGGCGGCGGAGAAGCTGCCCAGCTGGGCGGCGTCGAGGAAGAGGCGGAGGTCGTTGAGTCGGTCTAGCATCGGGCAGAGACGGCCCGGGCGCGGACGCGCCCGGGCGGCAAGAGGCTTAAATGGTTTCGGTGTTGGACAGCAGCCATTCGCGCGCCGCGCCGTCCACCAGCGGCAGCAGCCGCGCGCGCACTTCGGCGTGGTACTGGTTCAGCCAGTCAACCTCGGCGCGGGACAGCAGGTTGAAGTCCAGGCAGCGGGTGTCGATCGGGCACAGGGTCAGGGTTTCGAAGCGCAGGAAGTCGCCGAACTCATTCTGCGACGAGGCCACGTTCAGCACCAGGTTTTCGATGCGCACGCCCCAGCGGCCGGGACGGTAGACGCCGGGCTCGATCGAAGTGACCATGCCTTCCTGCATCGCCATATTGGCGTCCGGCACCGCGCGGGAAATGCTCTGCGGGCCTTCGTGCACATTGAGGAAGTAGCCGACGCCGTGGCCGGTGCCGTGGCCGAAGTCGATGTCGTGCTGCCACAGCGGCGCGCGCGCCAGCGCGTCCAGCATCGGCGACAGGGTGCCGCGCGGGAAATGGGCCATGGACAGGCCGATGGTGCCTTTCAGCACCAGAGTGAAGTCGCGCTTCTGCTCGGCGGACGGCGCGCCGACCGCCACCACGCGGGTGATGTCGGTGGTGCCGCCCAGATATTGGCCGCCGGAGTCGATCAACAGCAGGCCGTCGCCCTTGATCTCGCTGTGGGCGGCCTCGGTGGCGTGGTAGTGCGGCAATGCGCCGTTGGCGTTGAAGCCGGCGATGGTGCCGAAGCTGGGGGACACAAAGCCGGGACGGCGCGCGCGCGCGGCGGTGATTTCCTCGTCTATGGTCAGCTCGGTGACGCGGCTGCGGTTGACCTGGGATTCGAACCAGGCGAAGAACTCGCACAGCGCCGCGCCGTCCTGTTCCATCGCGCGGCGGATGTGGGCGGCTTCCTCCTCGGTCTTGCAGGATTTGAACAAGGTGCTGGGATTGATCGCCTCGATCACGCTGGCGGCCGGATTGACCGCCTGACGCAGGCCCAGGGTCACGCGGCGCGGGTCCAGCAGCAGCTTCGCGCCAGCCGGCAGCGCGGCGAGCGCCGGCTTGGCCTGGGCGTAGGGTTGGACCTCGACGCCGTCGGCCGCCAGTTGGGCGCGCAACTCGGCGGAAACCTTGCCTGCGCCGACGAAGAGCGTGGCCTGCTGCCGGCTCAGCAGCGCGTGGCTGATGAACACCGGATTGTAGTTGACGTCGCTGCCGCGCAGATTGAAGCTCCAGGCGATGTCGTCCAGCGTGGACAGGAAGTGCCAGTCGGCGCCGGCCTCGGCCATGGCGGCGCGCAAGCGCGCCAGTTTGTCGGCGCGGCTTTGCGGCGCGAAGGCGGCCTCATGCTGGTAGACCGGCGCCTCCGGCAGCGGCGGGCGCTGCGGGTCGATGGCGTCTATCAGGTCCAGATCGGTGCGCAGCCGGGCGCCGGCCTGTTCCAGCGCGCCTTGCAGCGCCTTGGCCGCGGCCAGGCCAAGTGAGTCGCCGTCCACCGCCAGCGTCTGGCCGGCGCTCAGGGTCTTGGCGATCCAGCCCAGGTGGTCGGCGCTGGCGGCGCTGACGATCTTGACCAGCTGGATGCCGCTGCCGGCCAATTCGGCTTCCGCTTGCACCCAGTAGCGGCTGTCGGCCCAGACGCCGGCGAAGTCGCGGGTGACGATCAGCGTGCCCATGGAGCCGGTGAAGCCGGACAGCCATTGGCGCGCCTGCCAGCGCGCCGGCAGGTATTCGGACAGATGCGGGTCCGAGGAGGGCACCAGACAGGCGTCGACGCCGGCGTTCTTCATGGCGGCGCGCAAGGAGGCGATGCGTTGCGGAATGGTGTCCAATTGCGGGGTTGCGAGGGTGTTCATGCCGGCTCCGGGGGATGTATGCCATGCATTCTGTGGCTAATGAAACCGGGGCGCAAGAGTATGAGCATAGCTGATGATTGCCATGTCATTTTAGCTGGAGGCGCGGGCGTGGGACGCCCGCCCTCGCTCAAGACTCGCTGTCGTCGAATTGAACCGTGGGCACGGCTTTGCGCAGGCCGCGCGTCAGGCACAGCAGATACGCCATGCCCGCGGCGAGCCAGGCCAGGCCGATTTGCAGGGTGAGCGCCGATAGGCTGGTCCATAGCCAGAGCGTCAGGGCAAACCCAAGCGCCGCCGGCAGGCCATAACGCAGCCAGGCGCTGAACGGATGCGGCTTGCCGTCCAGCAGATAGCTTTTGATCACCGCCAGATTGACCACCGAGAACGCCACCAGCGCGCCGAAACTGATCAGGGAGGCCAGGGTGGACAAATCCATCACCAGCGCCAGCAGAGAACAGAGGGATACCACCAGTATCGACCAGATCGGGGTGTTGAAGCGTTGCGACAGCTTGGCGAAGACCCGGTGCGGCAAGACACGATCCCTGCCCATGCTGTACAAAATGCGCGAGACCGAGGCTTGGGAGGCCAGCGCCGATCCAAAGGCGCCGGCCACATAGCTGGCGGTGAAAAAACTGACGAAATAGGGGCCGGCGATGCGCTGCATCACCTCATTGGCGGCGGAGTCCGCATGCTGGAACCGGCTGCCGGGGAAGGCCAGCTGGCTGATGGCCGCCAACAGGATGAACAGCAGTCCCGCTGCTATCGTCGTGATGATGATGGCCCGCGGGATGTCGCGGTGCGGTTCCCGCGCCTCTTCCGCCAAAGTGGACACCGCGTCAAAGCCCAGAAAGGACAAACACAGAATGGCCGCGCCGGCCAGCACCGGAGCCATGCCGATGGCGCTGCCGTCCCCCTGCCACGGAGCCAGCAAATCCACGCTGGTCTGAGTCATGATCTGCCGGGCGGCCAGCGCGACAAACACTAGAACAAAGACGAGCTGCGCGGCCACCAGCACATTGCCGAAACGCGACACCGATTGAATGCCCAGCACATTAAACACCGTGACCAGCGCGATCATGGTCACGATAAAGCCCCAGGCCGGCACTTGAGGAAAGCTTTGATGCAGGTAGATGCCGATCACCAGATAATTGATCATGGGTAAAAACAGGTAATCGAGCAATAAAGACCAGCCGGCAAGAAAGCCCGCCATCGGACCAAAGCTTTTACGGGCGTAAGAATAGGCCGAGCCTGCAACCGGGTAACGGCCGACCATGCGGCTGTAAGACAGCGCGGTGAAAAAAATGGACAGCAAGGTGAGCAGATAAGCCAAAGCGGTGCGGCCGCCGGTGACTTGAGTGACCACGCCATAGGTGGTGAATACGGTCAAGGGCACCATATAGACCAGGCCAAACAAGGTCAGCGCCGGCAGCGATAATACTCGGCGCAGCGATCCGGCGTAGGGCAGGGGCTGTGCCGGCGCCGTCATCGGAAGTGGAGCAGATCCTGGCATCATGACTCTCCTCTATATGCCGGCAAGCTCGTCTGGAGGAGGCCGGTCATCGTTATCGTGAGCAATGGGACAAGCGGGGGCCTGGCCGCGCCACTCATGCGAGCGCGCTGCTAGACGGCGGCGAAACCAGGCGATTCAGGGGGCTATGAAGCCGAGGCTAGCGGGTCCATGGGCCGGCAAAGCCGGCATTAGCGTAATAAAGCTTTCTCCGCGGCCGTCATGGCTTGCTCGAAGGTGTCCGCGATGATGTCGGCCTGCTCCATGCTCAGTGTCAACGGCGGCGAGATGATGAAGGTGTCGGCCAGATTGCGTATCAGAACCCCGTGCTGACGGCAGAAGTCGGAGATATGTGCGCCGAAGCCCAGGTCCAGATCAAACGGCCGCTTGCTGACAGGGTCGGCGACCAGTTCCACGCCTATCATCAGGCCCAGGCCGCGAACATCTCCCATATTGGGGTGCTTGTTCTTGACTTGCCTTAGCCGTTGCAAGAGATGGCCGCCCACCTTGGCTGCGTTTTCGGTCAGGTTTTCCCTTTCGATAATCTCCAGATTGGCCAGCGCCGCGGCGCAGGCCAGCGGATGGCCGGCATAGGTATTGCCGTGATAGAAGGCGCTTGAACTAAACTGGCGGGTGTCGCTGGAGTGAAATGCCGACTCCACTCGCTGATTCATCAAGGTCGCGCCCAGAGGGATGTAGCCGCTATTAATCCCTTTGGCGAATACCATGATGTCCGGTTTCACTCCCCAGTGCCGGCTGCCGAACAGGGTTCCGATGCGGCCGAAACCGGTAACCACTTCGTCCGCAATCAACAGCACGCCATGACGATCGCACACCTCGCGCACCAAGGGCCAGTAATGGGGAGGAGGGACAATGACGCCGCCGGCCCCTTGCACCGGCTCGGCAATGAAGGCCGCCACCGTGCCAGGGCCCTGGTAGAGGATTTCCCGCTCCAGCAATTGCGCGCATAAGCGCCCCAGGGTTTCTGAATCATCGGTGTAGGGGTTGCGGTACAAATGGGGAGTGTCCACTTGGCTGAAGCCCGCCAGCAAGGGTTCGTAGGCCTGACGATAAGCGGCGCTGCCGTTCGCCGACAGCGCCCCCAGCGTTACTCCATGGTAAGCCTGTTTGAGAGAAATGATTTTATGGCGGCTGGGCTCGCCGCTTTGCCGCCAGTACTGGCGGGCCAGTTTAAACGCCGCTTCATTGGCCTCCGAGCCGCCGGATGAGAAAAAGGCCGCGCTCATGCCTTCTTGCTTCGTCATCTGACACAGGCGTTCCGCCAGTGCAATGGCGGGCTGCGTTGTTGTGCCGCCAAAAATGGAATAAAACCCAAGCTGATTCAATTGCCGGGTAATCGCGTCCTTGATTTCTTTGCGATCATGGCCGGCATTCACATTCCATAAACCAGCTTGCCCATCAAGATAGCGCTTCCCCGTCTGGTCAAATACATGGCAGCCTGCCGCGCGATCGATCAGCAGCGGCGGGTGGGCGGCAATATGGCTGGCGTTGGCGAAGGGATACAGCAGGTTGCGGGTGGGGTGTTGATTTGTCGTGTTTGTCATGATGCGTTCTCCTCTGTTTTTATGCGGCGCGATTCGC
Source organism: Chromobacterium sp. LK11 (assembly GCF_001043705.1). NCBI lineage: Bacteria > Pseudomonadati > Pseudomonadota > Betaproteobacteria > Neisseriales > Chromobacteriaceae > Chromobacterium > Chromobacterium sp. LK11. Next base: position 125,332 of record NZ_LDUR01000001.1, on the reverse strand, counting down.
GCCGAAGACTGCTCGTATACCGGGTCTACATTCCGCTTCTGCAGCCGTTTTTGCCTTGTCTCGCCCTGGCTGGCGAGACTTTGAACAGGCTCTCCGGTGGCCTGGGCGATGCCGCGGTCTGTGTTCACCTTTGATTCAAGGTCATCCACACCCCCTTGGTCTGGGTGTAGGCCAGCAAGGCGTCAAAGCATTTGTCACGACCATTGCCGGACTCTTTCCAGCCGCCAAACGGCAGTTGCATATCGCCGTCCATATAGCTGTTGACATACACCATGCCCGCTTCGACTTCGCGAGCGAAGCGATGGGCATGGTTGAGGTTTTGGGTCCAGATACCCGCCGCCAGGCCAAAGCGGCTGTCATTGGCGATCTCGATAGCCTGGTCCAGGCCAGAGACCGGCATCACGCAGGCCACCGGCCCAAAAATTTCTTCCCGCGCGATGCGCATGCCGTTGTCCACGCCGGCGAACACGGTGGGATTGACGTAGGCGCCGTGCTTCAGGTGGCGCGGGGCGTCGCCGCCCAACAGGCATTGCGCGCCGGCTTGCCGGCCCAGCGCGATGTAATCCAACACGCGCCGCTGCTGAGCGCGGTTGACCAGCGGCCCCATGCTGGTGCCAGGGTCCAGCGGATCTCCGGGGAGATGATGGGCGCGCGCAGCAGCTAAAAAAGCGTCAAGAAAGTCGGGCAGGATGCACTGCTCCACCAATAGGCGAGAGCCGGCGCAGCATACCTGTCCTTGATTGCCGAATACGCCCATTGCCGCCCAGCGCGCGGCGGCCTCCAGGTCCTGGACATCGGCCAGAATCACGTGAGGGGATTTGCCGCCGCATTCCAAGGACAGCTGCTTCATATTGGACTGACCCGCATAGCCCAGCATCAGCTTGCCCACTTCCACCGAGCCGGTGAAGGCGACTTTATCGACGTCCTGATGCAGGGCCAGCGGACGGCCGCAGCCGGGCCCATCGCCGGTGAGCACATTGAATACCCCGGGAGGGCCGCCGGCCTCGATGAATAATTTGGCCAACAATAAAGCGCTTAGCGGCGTGTCTTCCGCCGGCTTGAGCACCACCGAGTTGCCGGCGGCCAGCGCGGGCGCGATTTTCCAGCAGCTCATCAGCAAGGGGTAATTCCACGGCACCACGCAGGCCACCACCCCCAAGGGCTGTCGCAGGACAAAACTATGGATATGGCTGGCGGTCGCCCCCACTGTGCCTTGCACTTTATCGATGCATTCCGCGGTAAAGCGCAGGCATTGCACGCTTAAGGGCACATCCACCGTCAAGGTTTCCGTGATCGGCTTACCCATGTCCAAGGTGTCCAGCAGGGCGAATGTCTGCTGCCGTTGCTCGATCAAATCGGCGAGCCGCATGAGCACGGCCATGCGCTCTCGCGGCGGCCGTCTGGACCAGCAGCCGGATTGAAAAGCGCGCCGCGCCGAGTGGACGGCAATATCCACATCCTGGCCGTCGGCGTTGGGCAGTTCGGCCAGAGTCTCGCCATTGCTTGGGTTGACGCTGGCAAAGCGCCGGCCGGAACGCGCCTGACGAAAGTCCCCGTCAATGAACAGGCCCAGCTCCAAGGGCAGCCCCTTGGCCAGGGCGCGCCAGTCGGCGGCGGATAGAGGTTCAGCGCTCATCATCGGCTCCTGAGTCTAATAGATGGGGAAAGACGCCCAGCGCTTCAAACTGGCCGGCCAGCGACAACAGCTGTTGATCCGCTCCCCGGGCGCCAATGAATTGCAGACCAACTGGCCGGCCATCCGGAGTCAGGCCGCAGGGGACGACGCAGGCGGGATGCTGGCTCAGATTGAGCGGGAAGCTGAAGCCCGCCCACTCCGTCCAGGCCGCGCCATCGCCGGCTGGCTGTCGCGAGGCGATGGGAAAGGCCGCCAAGGGGGTGGCCGGCGCCAGCAGCAGATCGAACCGGCTCATCGTCTGGTCCATGAAGGCGCCAAACTCGGCGCGCCGCGTCTGAGCCGCGACCAAGTCCGCCGCGCTCAGGGCAAGGCCGCGTTCGGCTATCTCGACAAAGCCCGGGTCCAGTTGTTCGCGCAGGGCCGGCGCCACCATGGACAGCCGGTTGGCCGCGCCGCTGAACCAGTGCTTCTGGAAAACATCGAGCAGATCGATATCGGGGAGCTCGAATGGCTGGATCTCCACCCCCAATGAGCGCAGCAGACTCAAGGTCCGCTCCATGACCGTGGCCACTTCCGGCTGCAGCTGGCCGCAGGCCGGGGTGGCCCAGTAAGCCACTCTGGCCCGGCTGAGCGCCAAGGGCGGGAAGGAGGGTGGGCCGCCGATGGGCTGATGCCAGTCACGCAGGTCGCGGCCGCTCATTGCATCCAGCATGGCGCTGACGTCGCCGACGCAGCGCGCGATCGGACCAATATGCGCCAGGGTGCCGAAGGCGCTGCCGGGATAGGCGGGCACCCGGCCAAAGCTCGGCTTGTGCCCGACCAGGCCGCAGAAGGCCGCCGGGATGCGAATGGACCCGCCGCCATCCGTTCCCAGGTGCAATACGCCCGCGCCGGCGGCGGCCGCCACGGCCGCGCCGCCGGAAGAGCCGCCCGGCGTCAGCTCAGGCCGCCACGGATTGCGCGTAATCCCATGCAGCGGATTATCAGTGACGGCTTTCCAGCCGAATTCCGGCGTAGTCGTCATGCCCAGCAACACGGCGCCGGCGGCGCGCAAGCGAGCCACCGACGGCGCGTCGCCGGCGCAAACCGCCGCGCTGCTGCTGTGGCTGCCATAGCGCACGCTCCAGCCTTGCACCTGGACGATGTCCTTGATCGTGACCGGCACGCCATCGATGGGCGACAAGGGACGGCCCCGCCGCCAACGCTCATCGGCCGCGGCGGCGGCGGCGAGCGCGCCGGCGCGGTCGATGGAGGCGAAGGCGTTGTATCGGTCTTGGACCGCCGACGCCCTGGCCAGCGCCGCTTCCGCGACTTCAAGCGGAGAAAGGCTTGCCGCGGCGTAGCGGGCGGTCATGGTTTGCACGTTCAGCCGGCAGAGCGGGGACGCGTCCGCCAGCGGATTTGGAGAAATAGATGACATACTCAGCCCCAAGGTAAGGAGCGGCGCGGCCGCAATGGCATGACTGGGCGGTGGTGTTGCCTGGCGATGATGGTAAGCAAACGTGGCGGCGCGGAAAAATGCATTTTTCGCGGCAAGTTGCGCTGTTTTTATGTGTAAGAGCCTGTTCAAATCGCGAGCGAGAGCGAGACAAGGCGTTGCGGCTGCAGCAGCGGAATGGTCATACGGTACATGAGCATTCTGAAGATGTTTTTCAAGGCCGTATCGCTGAAGCGCGGCAAGCTTTTAACAGGTTCCTAAATGCCAGCTAGGAGCGGGGCCATGAATATTTCGATTAGACAAATCCGTTATGTCTATGAGGTGGCGTTGACGGGAAGCATCGCGGCGGCGGCGGAGTCGATACCAATTTCCAAATCCGCCTTGTTGAGCGCCATCATTCATGTGGAAAACCAAATAGGGTTTCGTATTTTTGAACGGCGCCCGGCGCGAGGCGTAAAAATCACTCCGGCGGGCAAGCAATTCATGCTGGCGGCGCAGGATATGTTGGAAGCGAAATCAACGTTTAATCGCAGCATCGCCAGTCTGACGCGGCCGGGCGCCGTGCAATTGCGGATTGGCTGTTTTGAGCCGTTTGGCGCTTTATTCATGCCGGATGTGCTGAAGCGCTATATACAGGGCCAGGGCGAAGTCGACATCCAGCTGCGGGAAGGAGATCAGTCGCAACTGCGCGGCTGGTTGGCGGCCGACGAGGTGGATTTGATCGTGACCTACGATATCGGCTTTCATTTGGACGAGGAGGTCAGCCGTATCTGCAAGGTGCCCTGTCATGCCTTGCTGTCGATACAAGACCCGCTGGCGAAGCAAGAGGCGGTTTCCTTGACGGATTTGGCGCGCCGGCCGCTGGTATTGCTGGATTTGCCGCAGACGGCGGCGTATTTGCTGGCCTTGTTCGCCATATCGCCTTGTCAGCCTCATGTGCGCTTCAGGACGCGCTCTTATGAAACCGTGCGCGCGGCGGTTTCCGCGGGATTCGGCTGTTCCATTCTGAATATGTGCCCGTCCGGCAGCGCCACTCGGGATGGGCCGGAATTGATACGAAGACCATTCGCCGATTTCAGCTCCGCGCCCACGCTGATCGTGCAGGATAAACATGGTCGGGAAAAACCCGCTTTCATCCAGGATTTTATTAGCGCGACGCAGCAGCATTTTCGCCAATTGGGGCCGGAGGGCTTCGCCGTGGCGATCCCGGCCTTGGCGGCGACTTTGTTTCAGGTGTAAGTATTGATTGAACCATTTAAAAGGCGATTGGAAACCGCCGCTCTGGCCTTGACGCCCGGATGGGTGTTTTATCGCCATGGCAAGCCCGGATGAGGTCTATACTGGAGCCGGCATCGGCACCGCCGATGCATGCAAAGGAGCTGATCATGAGCAAATCAAGACACAGCAGCAAGGAAGCCAAGAAGCAGCCGTTGATGACGCCCAAGGAGAAACGGGCGGCCAAGCATCAGAAGAAACATGGGCCGGACGGCGCCCCCATCATTGTTCCCCACTAAGGCGAGCGCCGCGGCGATGCGGCAGCCTTGATGTGCCGATCGTGCCGTTGGCTTCAATTCGCGCGTTGTTCCTCTCCACGGTCGATCCGACCGTCTACACCGGCCAGTGGGCTGGTCAATCGCCCAAACCTCCTGCCATCGCGGCCAGGAGGTTTTTGTTTGGCGCAGGCCGACGCGCGCGGCAGGAATATGCTGTCTTGATTTTTTGCGTCGGAGACGATAGCTTCACTGGCTTTATTCGGGGCCGGTCCGCCGCGAGCGGGCAAGGGACAAAGGGCGAGCGATGCAACAGGCGATTGAGGTGACGGGCTATCACGCCCATGTTTATTATGACGCGGCGCAACAGCCGGCGGCGAGGCGGCTGCGCGAGGCGGTGGCGCAGCGCTTCGAGGTGGAGCTGGGGCGCTGGCGCGAGCAGGCTTACGGGCCGCACCCGGTGGGCGCTTACCAGATCGCCTTCGCGCCGGCTCTGTTTGGTCAGATCGTGCCGTGGCTGATGCTGAACCGGGAAGGGCTGAGCGTGCTGCTGCATCCGCTTAGCGGCGACGACGTCGAAGACCACAGCGATTTCGCCATGTGGCTGGGCGCGCCGCTGGAGTTGAACATGGACTTTCTGCGCGAGCACGGCGACAACGGGCGCTCGGGCTGAGTGGCGGCGAGCCGCGCACTGAAAACAAAACCCACCGGCCGGAGCCGGTGGGTTTTGTTATTGACGGGTAAGGACTTAGAACGTGTTTACGAACTTGCGAGCTAAGGCGAGGCAAGGCAGAAACGAGCGAAAAAGCGGAATGTACTCGTGGTACATGAGCATTTTGAGCTCGTACTCACCGTGCAACGCTTCACGACGCGCAGCAGATCGTAAACAGGTTTTAGCGCCGTTCCACCGCCAGCGCCACGCCCATGCCGCCGCCTATGCACAGCGTGGCCAGGCCTTTCTTGGCGTCGCGGCGCTGCATTTCATGCAGCAGGGTGACCAGCACGCGGCAGCCGGAAGCGCCGATCGGGTGGCCCAGCGCGATGGCGCCGCCGTTGACGTTGACCTTGTCCGGGCCCCAGCCCAGTTCGCGCGCCACGCCCAGCGCCTGGGCGGCGAAGGCTTCGTTGGCTTCCACCAGGTCCAGCTCTTCCACCGTCCAGCCGGCCTTGTCCAGCGCCTTGCGGGTGGCGGCCACCGGGCCTATGCCCATGATTTCCGGCGCGCAGCCGGTCAGCGCGTAGCCCTTGATCGTGGCCAGCGGCTTCAGGCCCAGCTGGTCCGCCTTCTGCGCTGACATCAGCAGCACCGCGGCGGCGCCGTCATTGATGCCGGAAGCGTTGCCGGCGGTGACGGTGCCTTCCTTCTTGAAGGCGGCGCGCAGCTTGGCCAGGCCTTCGGCGCTGGCGTCGTGCTTGATGAACTCGTCGCTGTCGAAGGCCACCGGATCGCCCTTGCGCTGCGGTACCAGCACCGGAGTGATCTCGTCTTTGAACTTGCCGGCTTTCTGTGCGGCGGCGGCGCGTTGCTGCGAGGCCAGCGCCAGCGCGTCCTGCTCTTCGCGGCCGATGCCGTACTTCTCCGCCACGTTTTCGGCGGTGATGCCCATGTGGTAGGCGTTGTAGGCGTCGGTCAGGCCATCGTTGACCATGGTGTCGATCAGCTGGGCGTTGCCCATGCGGAAACCGTCGCGCGAGCCGGGCAGGATGTGCGGGGACAGGGACATGCTTTCCTGGCCGCCGGCGATGACGATGTCGGCGTCGCCGTTGGCGATGGCCTGGGCGCCCAGGTGCACGGCGCGCAGGCCGGAGCCGCAAACCACGTTGAGGGTGGTGGCCGGGGTGGAGACCGGCAGGCCGGCCTTGATCAGCGCCTGGCGCGCCGGATTCTGGCCGCTGCCGGCGGTCAGCACCTGGCCGAGGATGACTTCGCTGACGTCTTCCGGTTTCAGGCCGGTTTGGGCCAGCAGCGATTTGATGACGGTGGCGCCCAGTTCCGGGGCCGGGATCTTGGCCAGCGCTCCGCCGAAACTGCCGATGGCGGTGCGGGTTGCTGCGACAATCACGACTTCCATGTTTTTCTCCGTCTCTCTTCTAATGTGACCGCGAAGGTCGGTGTGTCGGCCAACGCGCCGCCGGAGGCTGGGCCGGACGGCGGCGCGTCGAGGCTCTAGAGCTTGTTCGCGATCCGCGCGTCGGGGCAAGGCGAAAGCGGCTGAGCAAGCGGCATGGCCATGGGGCGCATGAGCATGCCGAGGCTGTGCTCGCCGCGAGCCTCACGACGCGCGGCGGATCGCAAACAAGTTCTTACTGCAGGCTGGCCACCACGCTGGGCATGGCCTTGGCCAGCACATAGCTGCCCGGCGCCGCTTGCAGCGGCGGGAAGTCCTTGCTGCCCAAGGCCTTGGGCGCGGCGACCTGCTTGCCGGATTGCGGCGCCAGCCAGGCGTCCCAGTCCTTCCACCAGCTGCCGGGGTGGCTTTCCGCGGTTTCCAGCCAAGCGTCGGCGTGCTCGGGCAACTTGTCGTTGACCCAGTAGTTGCGCTTGTCCTTGGTCACCGGATTGATCGAACCGGCGATGTGGCCGGAGGCGCCCAGCACGAAACGCCGCGACGGCGCGCCGTTCAGGTAGTGGATGCCGGAGTAGGCCGAGCTCCACAGCACGATGTGGTCTTCGCGCGCGGCGAAGATGTAGACCGGAATGTTGATCTTGGAGATGTCGATGGGCACGCCGCACAGGGTGATGGCGCCCGGCTTGGTCAGCGCGTTGTTCATGTAGAACTGGCGCAGCAGGAAGGTGTGCATCGGCAGCGGCAGGTCCACCGCGTCGTTGTTCCAGTAGAGCAGGTCGAACGGCGCCGGCGTCTTGCCCAGCAGGTAGTTGTTGACCACGTAGTTCCACACCAGGTCGTTGGCGCGCAGGCTGGCGAAGGTGCGGCCAATCTCCTTGCCGCTGATGATGCCGCCGGCGGCGATCTTGGCCTCGCGGCTGGCCACCAGATTCTCGTCGATGAAGTAGGAGATCTCGCCCGGCTCGGCGTGATCTATCAACGAGGTCATGAAGGTGGTGGAGTCGAAGTACTTGAGCCCGCGCGCCTGCAGCACGCATTGGGTGGTGGTCAGGATCACGCCGCCGACACAGAAGCCCAGCGCGTTCATGCTGTCCTGCTTGGTGATCTTGCGCACGGTTTCCGCCGCGGCGATCACGCCTTTCTCGATATAGCTTTCCCAGGTGAAGTGCTTCATCTCGGGCACCGCCGAGCGCCAGCTGATCAGGAACACGCGGTAACCCTGGGCGACGAAGTGGCGCACCATGGAATTGTCCGGCTGCAGGTCCATCAGATAGTACTTGTTGATGCAGGGCGGCACGATCAGCAGCGGCTTCTCATAGACTTGGCCGGTGGTCGGGGTGTACTGGATCAGTTCGATCAAGTCGTTGCGGAACACTACCTCGCCGGGCGTGACCACAATGTTCTTGCCGATGTCGAACTGGCTCTCGTCCGACATCGAGATGTGGCCCTTCTGGAAATCCTCCAGCATGTTCTTCATGCCGTCGACCAGGCTTTCGCCCTTGGTCTCTATCGCCCGTTTCATCACGTCCGGGTTGGTCAGCATGAAGTTGCTGGGGGAGACCGCGTCCAGATATTGGCGGGTGGCGAAGGCCAGCTTGTCCTTGGCTTCCTCCTCCAGCTGGGCGTTGTCGACCAGTTCGGTCATCCATTTGCTGGTGAGCAGATAGCCTTGTTTGAGGAAGTGGTAGAACGGGTGTTCATCCCATTCCGGGGAGGCGAAGCGACGGTCGCCCTTCTTCGCCGAGGCGTCGCCGTTGGCGGCGGGCCCCTGGCCCAGGAACTGCGACCACAGATGCATCTGCTGCTGATACAGGCTGCTTTGCCAGGCGAACAGCTGGCCGGCGTTGCTGAGCATGGCGCCCCAGGCGTTGGCCAGCGGCAATTCGGTATTTCCAGGTTGCGGCGGCAGCGGCAGATTGTTGACGAACTGCTGCATCCACTGTTGGTTGGCCTCGGATAGGCTGGCGAAGAAACTATCCAGCGGGTTTGTACTTTCTTGGGTCAAAGCTGTCTCCTGAAACGTGCCGAAGCGTTATCGAAGCTTTCCTGCATTGGACCGTGTAACAAAATGTGCGGTCGCAAGGTACGCCATGACTGTAACAGGGTTACATGACATTTTCACCGGGTGGCGGGCAATCGGCGCGTCAAAAGCCGCATCTTGTTGCCGCGGTGCACAATCTGCCTAGCTGTCCTTTCGGACTGGCATGCCGAGGGGGTGGAAATTATGGGATAATCGCGAGCTTGCATGGTTGGCGTTGAACAGAACGGGAAAGGATAGTCATGTCGGCATTCAAGGCGCGCTTGGGCGAACAGGACGTCGCGGTGGGCAATATCTTCTGCATCGGGCGCAATTACGCCGCGCACGCGGCGGAATTGAACAACCCGCTGGAAGACGAGCCGCTGGTGTTTCTGAAGCCGACTTCGGCGCTGGCCGGCGAGGGCGAGCCCTTGCGGTTGCCGGATTACTCCAGCGACGTTCACCACGAATGCGAGCTGGTGCTGCTGATAGGCAAGGGCGGCCGCGACATCGCCGAGGCGGAAGCGCTCGGCCATGTGGCCGGCTACGGCATCGGCCTGGACATGACGGCGCGCGACGTGCAATCGGCGGCCAAGAGCAAGGGCCATCCGTGGACCAAGGCCAAGGGCTTTCCCACCGCCGCCTGCCTGTCGCGGCTGGCGCCGGCGGCCCAGGTGGCCGATCCGCAGCGGCTGAGCTTCGAACTGCGCGTCAACGGCGAGCTGCGCCAGCAAGGCGACACCGGGCTGATGTTGTTCCCGGTGGCGGCCATCATCGCCTATCTGTCGCGCATCTACGGCCTGCAAGCCGGCGACCTGATCTATACCGGCACCCCTGAAGGGGTGGCGGCGGTGCGTTCCGGCGACAGGCTCAGCCTGAAACTGGAGGGGCTGGCCGCCGCCGAATGGAGCGTGCTCTGATGGCGGCCGGCGTGGAGGACGACGGCAAGGTCCGTCTCGACAAATGGCTGTGGGCCGCTCGTTTCTTCAAGACCCGGCAACTGGCGCACGAGGCGCTGGAGCTGGGCCGGGTGCAGGTCAACGGCGATAGGGTCAAGGCTTCGCGGGTGGTCAAGGAGGGCGATCAGCTGGTGATGCGCATCAATCAGCTGGAGTACCGCGTCGAGGTGTTGGCCTTGAGCACCCAGCGCCGTCCGGCGAAAGAGGCGCAGCTGCTTTACCGCGAGGACGAGGCCTCGCAGCGCGCGCGGGAGGAACAGCAGTTGCTGCTGAAGGCGGAGCGCGCCAGCTTCCCGCACGGCGACGGCCGGCCCACCAAGAAGGCGCGGCGCGAGATCGGCAAGTTCAAAGGGCAGTTCTGAGAAGCCGTTGGCGCGACGCGGAGGGCATGGCCTCGGCATGCCCGCGCAGCGCTTGGCCAAGGCCGCTTTCTCGCTTGCCTGGCCTGGTGCCGCAGCCGCGCGCGAGACTTTGAACTGGCTCTAAGCGCTGTTTTTGTTTTCAACCAGGAGCCCGTCACGGGCCGAGTTTTCAGATCATGCCGTCTTCCGCGTCACCCGCCGTATCCCTGCTGCCGTTCAGCCTGTTCTATTTCAGTTATTTCGCCTTCCAGGGTCTGTTCAGCCCGTTCTGGGGGCTGTATCTGCAGTCGCTGTCCTTCTCCGCCTGGCAGATTTCGGTGCTGATGGCCTTGTCCACGCTGGCGCGCATCGTGGCGCCCGGCTTCTGGGGCTGGCTGGCGGACCGGCGCGGCCGGCGGCGCGCCATCATTCTGACGACTTCGCTGCTGTCGGCGGCGGCCTTCCTGCTGGTGGGGCTGGACCGCGCCTTCTGGTGGGTGTTCGTCAGCCTGGCGGTGTCGCACTTCTTCTGGGCGGCGGCGCTGCCTCTGGTGGAGGCCAGCACCGCCCACCTGACCCGCGCGCAGCCTGGGCGTTACAGCCGAGTGCGGGTCTGGGGTTCGATAGGCTTCGTCTGCCTGGCGATGAGCGGCGGCGTGCTGCTGGACGGCATAGGCATAGGCAATCTGCCGTGGGCGCTGTGCGCGCTGCTGGGCCTGGTGGCGGTGGCGGCCTGGCGGGTGCCGGAAGTGGCGGCCGAGCGCAGGAGCGGGCCGTCGACGCCTATCGCCGCCACGCTGCGGCGGCCGGAGGTGATGGCGCTGTTCGGCTGCTGTTTCCTGATGGCCTTCGCCCATGGCCCTTACTACACCTTTTTCTCCATAGGCCTGAAACAGGCGGGTTATGAGCAGGGCGCGATCGGCATGCTGTGGGGGCTGGGCGTGGTCAGCGAGGTGGCGGTGTTCCTGCTGATGCCCAAGATCATGGCGCGCGCGCGGCTGGAAACGCTGATGCTGTTGTCGCTGGGGGCGGCGGCGCTGCGTTTCGCGCTGATCGCCGCCGCGGCGCAGCTGGCCTGGGTGGCGATAGGCGCGCAGTTATTGCACGCGCTGACCTTCGGCCTGCATCACGCGGCCTCGGTGGGGCTGATCCACCGCATGTTCGAGCAACAGCACCACGGTCGCGCCCAGGGCCTGTACATCATCGCCTCGTTTGGCGTCGGCGGCAGCGCCGGCGGCCTGATCGGCGGGCTGGTGTGGCCGCACGGCGGCATGGCGACGACCTTCGCGATGTCGGCCGCCGCCGCGGCGCTGGGCGTGGCGCTGTGCCGGCGCTGGCTGCGGCCGGCGGCGCATCAGGCGGGTTGATCTTTCAATAGCGCCGGCGGCACGAAATAGCAGCTGTCGCCGTCGATGCCGGGCAGTTCGATCCGGCCCTGATAACGCAGGCCGATTTTCTCCAGCACGCGGATGGACGCCTGATTGTGCGGCGCGGTGATGCCCACCACCACCGCGTGCCCCAGCTGTTCGCGGCCGTGTTCTATCGCGGCCAAGGCCGCCTCGCTGGCGTAGCCGCAGCCCCAGTATTGTTCCAGGAAGGCGTAGCCGATGTCCGGATAGGCCAGGCCGTCGCGCTTGACCAGGCCGCAGATGCCTACCGGGACGCCGTCGTCCAGCCGCTCCACCAGCAAGAGGCCGTGGCCGTGCTTGCGGTAGCTGGATTGCGGGCCTTCCTCGATGTAGCGCAGCGCGCCGAGCAGGTCGTGGGCGTCCTTGTCGCCGATATTGGCGATGAAGGCCGGCTCGTTCAGCAGCTTGAGCATGAAGGGGGCGTCGCTGGCGTGCAGCGGGCGCAGTTGCAGTCTGGCGGTGGCGATGTGATGCATGGCTGGTTCGAGTTTCGCGGGAATGAGGTCGTAAAAAAAGCCGACGGCGCGCAAGCGCCATCGGCTTCGATGCTAACAGGCCGGAGGCTCAGCACTCAACAATATTCACCGGCACTTCGATGACGTTGATGGCGAGGCCGCCGCGCGCGGTTTCCTTGTACTTGGTGCTCATGTCCATGCCGGTGTCGCGCATGGTCTTGATCACCCGGTCCAGCGACACGAAGTGCTGGCCGTCGCCGCGCAGCGCCATGCGGGCCGCGTTGATGGCCTTGACCGAGGCCATGGCGTTGCGTTCGATGCAGGGCACTTGCACCAGGCCGCCCACCGGGTCGCAGGTCAGGCCCAGATTGTGCTCCATGCCGATCTCGGCGGCGTTTTCCACTTGTTCCGGGGTGCCGCCCAGCACTTCGGCCAAGGCGCCCGCGGCCATCGAGCAGGCCGAACCCACTTCGCCCTGGCAGCCCACTTCGGCGCCGGAGATCGAGGCGTTGAGCTTGAACAACACGCCGATGGCGCCGGCGGTGAGCAGGAAGCGCACGATGCCGTCGTCGCTGGCGCCGGGCACGAAGCGGGCGTAATAGTGCATCACCGCCGGGATGATGCCGGCCGCGCCGTTGGTGGGCGCGGTGACCACGCGGCCGCCGCCGGCGTTTTCCTCATTGACCGCCAGCGCGTACAGATTGACCCAGTCCATCACCGTCAGCGGGTCGCGCAGCGCCGCTTCGGGCGAGGCCAGCAGCTTGCGGTGCATGTCGGCGGCGCGGCGCTTCACCTTCATGCCGCCGGGCAGAATGCCTTCGCGATCGCAGCCGCGCTTGACGCAGTCCTGCATCACTTGCCAGATCTTCAGCAGTTCGGCGCGCACTTGTTCCTCGCTGCGCCAGGCCAGTTCGTTCTCCAGCATGATCTGGCTGATGGATTTGCCGTGGCGCTGGCACAAGGCCAGCAATTCCGCCGCGCTCTTGAACGGGTGCTTGAGTTCGGTGACGCCCGGCGGGACGAAGCCGGCGTCGATGGCGGCCTCGTCGACCACAAAGCCGCCGCCCACCGAGTAATAGGCGCGCTTGGACAGGCTGGCGCCGGCGGCGTCGAAGGCTTCGAAAATCATGCCGTTGGGGTGGTAGGGCAGGGTTTTCTTCTTGTGCAAAATCAGGTGCTCGCCTTCGATGAAGGGCACGGTCTGTTTGCCCAGCAGCGCGATGGCCTTGTCGGCGCGGATGGCGGCCAGCATGCCGTCCACCGCGTCGGTGTCCACCAGGTCGGGCTGTTCGCCCTGCAAGCCTAGCAGCACCGCGACGTCGGTGCCGTGGCCCTTGCCGGTGGCGCCCAGCGAGCCGAACATTTCGGCGCGCACGCTGGCGGTTTGCGTCAGCAAGCCGTCTTTTTCCAGCCGCGCGATGAATTGGCGCGCGGCGCGCATCGGTCCAACCGTGTGGGAGCTGGACGGGCCGATGCCAATCTTGAACAAATCAAAAACACTGATGGCCATAATGCTTCTCTTTAAGGGCTGTGTCCCGGCAAGCGGGTTGTTGTGAGAACGGCCTGGGCCGTCCTTATTATTGTCGTTGTCATGGTTTCGCATGGTTTTGGCGTCAGGGCCTGCCTGCGCTTCGCCATCTTGCGGCAGCCGGGCAATCTAGACAAGCCGGCGGCGGCTGTCAATTTAGAATTATAGAGTCAGGACTAAGTTGCATCGGGGATTCCGCGAGTCGACGCCGCATCGCACCCGGATGGCATGGTTGGGGCGGACGGAAGGCCCGTTTGGAAAGGCGGGGACGGGGATTGGGCGCGAAAAAGCCCGGGCGCGCCGGGCTTGAGGTTTGGAAGCGGTTTTCGATGGGCCGCGCGTCGGCGCTGGGGGAAACAGACGCATCGACCATTTCGTTCGCCCAGTCGTATGCGCCTGCTCTCGCCCTTGCTCGCGAGACTTTGAACAGGCTTTTAAACTGCGGCGGCGGTGAAGCGACGACGCAGATGCTGCGGTTTTTCCAGTTCGTCGACGATGGCCACGGCCAGGTCTTCCACGCTGATGTCGGCGGGCTTGTCGCCGTTGAACAGCAGTTGATCGCCGCCCAGCCGGTATTTGCCGCTGCGCTCGCCGGGGTGGAGGAAGGCCGGCGGCGAGACGAAGGTCCAGTCCAGCGCGCTTTCCTCGCGCAGGCGGCGCAGCGCCTCGCGTACGCCCAGCGCGCCTTCCTTCCATTCCGCCGGGAATTCCGGGGTGTCCACCAGTTGCACGCCGGGCGCCACTTCCAGGCTGCCGGCGCCGCCCACTTCCAGGAAGCGCTTGACGCCGGCCTGCTTGACGCCGGCGACGATGGCGTCGTGGCCCTTGACCGCCAGCGCCTGGATGTCGGCCTTGTCCCAGCCCGGGTTGAAGGCGCTGACCACGGCGTCGTGACCGGCGACGGCGGCGGCGATCTGGCCGGCCTGGTAGGCGTCGGCGGCGACGCCGCTGAGCTGCGGGTGTTGCGGCAGCTTGGACAGATTGCTGACGATGGCGCTGACTTGATGGTTGCGAGACAGCAGTTCCTGCAGGATGGCCGAGCCGACAAAGCCGCTGGCGCCGATCAGTGCGATTTTCATGAGGATGATTCCTTTCCGCGATTCACGTAATGAAGTTTGACGGCGTTCAGAATAGCAGCTTGATTATAGAGCGATAATCCGGCAAGAATAAGATTGATAGTTTAGCTGAGCTTAATAAATGGATGCATTGCGACGGATGGCGGTCTTCGCCATGGTGGTGGACAAGGGTTCGATGAACGGCGCGGCGCGGGAACTGGGCATGACGCCGTCGGCGGTCAGCCAGCACATCAGCAAGCTGGAGCAGCAGCACGGCGTCAGCCTGCTGCACCGGACTACCCGCAAGCTGACGCTGACCGAGGCCGGCAGCCTGTTCTACCAGGGGTGCGCCGACATGCTGGCGGCGGCGCAGCTGGCCGAGCAGCGCTTGCTGGAGCTGCGCGACGCGCCGGTGGGCGAGTTGCGCATCGCCGCGCCCACCGGTTTTGCCGGCGCGCTATTGAGCGAGGCGCTGACGCCCCTATTGAGCGCGCACTCGGGCCTGAAGCTGCGGTTGTTCTTCCACGATGAAATGATAGACCTGGTGGACAATCGCATCGATCTGGCCTTGCGCGCCGGCGTGCTCAAGGACTCCAGCCTGGTGGCGCGCCATCTGGCTGACTGGCCGAACGTGCTGTGCGCGTCGCCGGCCTATCTCGCGCGTCAGCCGGCGATCACGCGGCCGGAGCAATTGTCCGCGCTGCAATGGGTGGCCTTGTCCGACCGCAAACTGGGTTGGCTGGCCTTCGAGCACGCGGACGGCAGCCGCTTCACCGCCGAGCCGGACGCGCGCTTGGTCAGCAACAACATCGTCGCCGCGCGCCAGTTCGTGCTGGCCGGCATGGGGGTGGCGGTGCAGCCGGAGCCGGAGATACGCCAGGAACTGGCCGACGGCAGGCTGCTGCGGGTGTTGCCGGAGTGGAGCTTGCCGCCGCTGGCGATCTACGCGGTGACGCCGCGTCGCGACATCCAGCCGGCGAAAGTGCGCTACGCGATCGAGGCGCTGCGCGCCAGCCTGAGCAAATGAAAAACGCCGCCGGCAAAGCCGGCGGCGTGATTAGGATTGCGCTTGCTCAGGATCAGAAGGCGACCTTGAAGCCCACGCCGAAGGCTTGCGGGTCGTTGCCGGCGGAGAGCGAAGCGTTGCTGGCGCCCAGGTTGCTGTCGTACACCGGGTTGTTGGCGAAATTGGCCTTGGCCTTGGCGTTGTTGCTGATCTTGGTGTAATAAGCCAGCACTTGGGTGGTTTTGGACAGATTGTAAGTGCCGCCCAGGACCCATTGTTTGGCCTTGAAGTCGTCGCCGTTGACGCCGGCGCCGGTGTTCTTCAGCGTGCCCAACTGACCGTAGGACAGCTTGACCGAAGCCGCGCCGAAGTCCTGGCCCAGCGCGAGCAGCCAGTTGTCTTGCTTCAGCTGGCCGCCGCCAACCTGGTCGAAAGTGCCCCATTCGTAGTTGCCGCCGACAAAGGTGCCGGTGTCGAACTTATAGCTGGCGGCAATGCTGTAGAAGGTGACGTTCTTGCCGGAGTTCAGCGACAGCACCGCGGGGCTGTTGCTGCTGGAAGTGTTGTAGGAGTTGTTGTTGGCGAGAACGGCCATATCGTATTGGCGATCCCAGCCGGCGGCCAGGTTCAGGCCTTGCCAGGTATAGCCCAGGCCCAGGGAGATGCGCTTGGAGTCGTTGCCGGACACGCGGTTCTCGTCCACGCCCCAGGACGCGCCCAGCTTGAAGCCGGCCCAGCTCGGGGAGAAGTAGTGCACCGAGTTGGCCAGGCGGGCTTCGCCGCGGCTGTTGACCGAGCTGCTGCCGAAGTTGTCGGCGGTGGTGTTGGTCATCAGGTCGGTGCCCAGCGCGCTGTTGCCGCTGCCGGTGAACATCTTGTAGGCGGAGTCGTATTGACCCAGCAGCACGCGGCCGAAGTCGGCGTTGTCGATGCCGATGAAGGTGTTGCGGGTGGCGAAGGTAGCCGTCTGGCCCTTGTCGTTGGTGCCGCCCTGCTCGAAGTTGCGCAGGCTGTTTTCCACCTGCCAGATCGCCTTGGTGCCGCCGCCGATGTCTTCAAAGCCCTTGAAGCCGATGCGGGAGTTGTGGTCGACGATGCGAGTGCGGCTGCTGTATTCGGTGCCGCCGGCGCTGGCGCCGGTGGCTTTGCTCGATTCGATGCCGCCGCTCAGGAAACCGTAGATGGTCACGTCAGCGTGGGCTGCAACGGGCAAGGCGAACATTGCGGCAAGCAGTGCTGCCAGATTTTTCTTTTGCATCTTGAATGCTCCAAGTCAGTTTTTGCTTTACTAAAGTCAGGTGCCGAACCTGGCGGCCCCGCAATATTTATTCATCAATAAACTGCGGTATCGCCACAACACTTGTCTTAGTTTAGCCACAAAATATGACGTGGGTGTTGCAATGTTGTTGCATCAAGATAATTCGGACAGGGTTAGTGTTGCAATTACGCCAAGAATTGATTCGGGTAGACCTCGTCCAGCAGGGTGCGGCAGTCGACGATGCGCAGGTCGTTGTCCTTGGCGAAATCCATCAGAAAGCAAAACACCTGCGGGCTGATTTTTTCCAGTTTCTTGTCCACGGCCACGCAGCGGACGCCGTCCAGCATCATCGGGCGGACGTGGGCGTGGTAGTGCAGCTTTTGATCGTCGAAGGAGGCTAGGATACCGGCCAGGCGTTCGGCCCAGTCGCTGGGGCGAAAGGTGCGCCCCTCGGAAGTGATGCCCTGGATGACTATTTCGTATGGATTGCAGATCATGGCGGTGGACCGGAGTGTTTGCTTTTGGTTTAGCCTGTTTTTTATCGTCTGCTAAGCGATTTGCGCTTGGCGTTTTATGTTCAGGCGTTTTGTTTGTTGCTGAATATTTAGCATTTTACCCGAAAATCAGATGCGCTTGAATGGCGGCAGCGAGGCGAGCAGCCGTTTGCCGTAGCTTTGCTTTTGCAGCCGATTGTCCAGGATGGTGACGCGGCCGTAATCGCGCTCGGTGCGGATCAGGCGGCCGACGGCCTGCACCAGCTTGATCGAGGCTTCCGGCACCGTCAGTTCGATGAAGGGGTTGCCGCCGCGTTTCTCTATCCAGCGCGACAGGGTTTTGCCCACCGGGTCGTCCGGCATCGCGAACGGCAGCTTGGCAATAATCACGTGCACGCAGCTTTCGCCGGGAAGGTCCAGGCCTTCGGAGAAGGAGTCCAGGCCGAAGATCACGCTGGGCTCGCCCTGTTTCAGCCGTTGATGGTGCTGTTCTATCAGCAGGCTCTTGGGGATTTCGCCCTGGATCAGCAGCCGCTCGCGCAGCGCGGACGGCAGGCCGGCGGCGACGTCCTGCATCTGCTTGCGGGAGGAGAACAGCACCAGGGTGCCGACCGCTTCCTTCAGATCGATCAGCTTGGGCAGCCATTCGACGATTTCGCGGGTATGGCCGCCGGCGTCCTTGGGGCTGGCCAGCATAGGCGGCAGATAAAGCTCGCCCTGTTCGTCGAAGTTGAACGGGGAGTCCAGCGCCACGCAGCTGACCTCCGGCATCCATTTGAGGCCGGTTTGCGACAGCAGCAGGTCGAATTCGCCCAAGGAACGCAGCGTGGCCGAGGTCAGGATGGCGCCGGCGGCGCGACGCCACAGCGTGGCGGCCAGGCTGGCGGCGGCGCTGACCGGCGAGGCGGAAAACAGGTAATCGCCCTTTCCCTCGGCGCGGCGGGTGATCCATTTGGCGATGGGCGGGCTGCTGGGCTCGGTTTCCTTTTCAAACAACTCCCACACCGCCAGCAGCTGTTCGGCGCGCGCGGTGAGGAAGCCCAGGTCGGAGGCGGTCTTGTCGACTTGGGCCGCTTCGCCGCCCTTGTCCTTGCGCGCCTCGCCCAGCGCGTCGGTCAGCAGGCTCAGTTGCTTGAACAGCGAGCGCGCCGAGGTGGCCATATTGGCGGTGGGGCCTTGGAAGCGCTCCGGCAGCACGCCGTCTTCTATCAGCCAGGTGGGCTCCAGATTGTCGCTGGAGGCGGCCAGCGTGTCTTCGCCCTCCAGCAGCCACAGCCATTCGGTCAGCGTTTCGGAACAGGCGCTGGCGGCTTCTATCGCCTGGCTGACGATTTCCACCTTGTCGGTCAGCGCCTCCACGCGGATGGCGGCGGCGGCCACTTTGTCCAGCCAGGACATGGCCTGAGCCAGCGAATGTTCGGCGGAAAACTGGTTGACCGCCTTTTTGGCCAGGTGGTGCGCCTCGTCGATACAGTAGTAACTTTCTTCCGGCGCCGGCAGGATTACGCCGCCGCCCATGGACACGTCGGCCAGCATCAGGTCGTGGTTGGCCACCACCACGTCCACGTTTTCCAGCACGTCGCGCGCCAGGTAGAACGGACATTCCGGCCGGTTGGGGCAGGCGGCCTTCAGGCAGCCGTGGCGGTCGTTGGTGACGCGCGACCACAGGCCGTCGTCGATCACGCTGTCCCAGGCGTCGCGGTCGCCGTTCCAGCGGCGATAGTAGAAGGCGTCGGCCAGCTGGCGCAGGGTTTCGATCTCGCCGGCTTCCGGTTTGCGGTCCCACAGCGCCAGCGTCGGGTCCAGGTCCAGCAGCTGGCCTTGGGCGTTTTCGGCGGTCAGCGCGTAGATGCGCTGCGGGCACAGATAGCGGCCGCGGCCCTTGGCCAAGGCGAAGGTCAGCGGCAGGCCGCTGTTCTCGACGACGAAGGGCAGGTCGCGGTTGACCAGCTGTTCCTGCAGGGCGATGGTGGCGCTGGTGACCACCAGCTTCTTGGCGCGGGACTTGGCCATCACGCCGCCGGCCAGCAGGTAGGCCAGGCTTTTGCCGACCCCGGTGGGGCCTTCGATCACGGCGATGCTTTCGCCGGCGCGTTCCGGCCAGTCGTCGCCTTCCTTGTCCTTGCTGCGCGACAGGGCGTTGGCGATTTCCGCCAGCATGCGGCGTTGCGCGGCGCGCGGGCGAAAGCCCGGCAGGTTGTCGGCTATGGTCCGGTAATGGTCGCGAATCGCGTCTTTTTCAGCAGGGGTCAGCATGGCGGCGATTGTACCGCAAGGGGGCGGCCTTGTCTGGCCGCGCCGAGCCGGGCGCCGAATATGGGGAAATGCTGATGTGCGACTGCAAAATGACGCCGACGCGCCGATGTGGATAGGATAGGCAAATATAAAAACAAGCGAAATTGCGCGAGCGACTCAGGCAGACAAATCCATCAATAACAGCGCAAAGCAACATCAACAGGAGAAACCCTATCATGACACCCGTTAGCCGAGTGTTGGTGGTCAGCGACGACGCCAAATGGCAGGCCGATGTGCTGGCCGGACTGGGCGCCGCCGCGGTCCGGCTGGAAAACCCATACGGCCTGACTTTCGTCGGCGTCGCCCGCAGCCAGGACGCGCTGGATCAGATCGCCCGAGACGGCGACGTCCAGGTGGTGCTGGTGGACAAGCAGTTGCAGGAGAAGGGCGTCAGCCAGGCGGCGGCGCAGCTGGCCAACCGCATCAGCGCTTTCCGCCCGGAAATTTCGTTGTACGTGCTGTTGTTCGACGACGACGAACGCGCCTTGGTGGAGGACCTGGCCAGCCACGCGGTGGACGGTTATTTCTATCGCGACGAACTGGATTTTCACGGCTGGTTCCGCATCCTGTCGGCGGAGCTGGCGGAGAAGTCCGCGACGCCGTTCTACGACAAGCTCAAGCAATACGTGCGCATGGCCAAGGACTCCTGGCACACGCCAGGCCATTCCGGCGGCGATTCCCTGAAAGGCAGCCCCTGGGTCGGCGACTTCCACGACTTCGTCGGCGAAAGCATGCTGCGCGCCGATCTGTCGGTGTCGGTGCCGATGCTGGATTCGCTGCTGCACCCGACCGGGGTGATAGAGGAGTCGCAGATGCTGGCGGCCAAGGCCTTCGGCGCCAAGCGCACCTATTTCGCCACCAACGGCACCTCCACCTCCAACAAGGTGATCTTCCAGACCTTGCTGGCGCCCGGCGACAAGCTGCTGCTGGACCGCAATTGTCACAAATCGGTGCACCACGGGGTGATTCTGTCCGGCGCGCTGCCGGTGTACCTGGATTCCTCGATCAACAAGCAGTTCGGCATTTTCGGCCCGGTGCCCAAGGAAACCATCTTCGCCGCCATCGCCGCCAATCCGGACGCGCGGGTGCTGATCCTGACCTCCTGCACCTACGACGGCCTGCGCTACGATCTGAAGCCCATCATCGAGGCCGCGCACGAGCAGGGCATCAAGGTCATCGTCGACGAGGCCTGGTACGGCTTCGCCCGTTTCCACCCGGCGTTCCGGCCGACGGCGCTGGAGTCCGGCGCCGACTACGTGACCCAGAGCACGCACAAGGTGCTGTCGGCGTTCTCCCAGGCCAGCATGATCCACGTCAACGACCCCGGCTTCGACGCGCATCTGTTCCGCGAGAACTTCAATATGCACGCGTCGACCAGCCCGCAGTACAACCTGATCGCCAGCCTGGACGTGGCGCGCAAGCAGGCGGTGATGGAGGGCTACCGGCTGCTGGACCGCACGCTGAAGCTGGCGCAGGAGTTGCGCGACAAGATCAACTCCACCGGCGCCTTCCGGGTGCTGGAGTTGTCTGACCTGCTGCCGGAGGAGGTGCGCGAGGACGGCATCCAGTTGGACCCGACCAAGCTGACCGTGGACATCACTCAGTCCGGCTTTACCGCCGACGAGCTGCAGCAGGCGCTGTTCGAGCGCTACAACGTCCAGGTGGAGAAGTCCACCTTCAGCACCATCACCCTGCTGCTGACCTTGGGAACCACTCGCAGCAAGGTGTCGCGGCTGTATGACGCGATGCTGCGGCTGGCCAAGGAAAAGCGCCCGCCGCGGCCGCTGGGGAGGATGCCGGAAATCCCGCGTTTCTCCCGCTTGGCCAGTCTGCCGCGCGACGCGTTTTACGAGGCCGGCGAGCGCCTGCCGCTGCTGGACGACGACGGCCGGCCCAACGCGGCGCTGGTTGGACGCGTCTGCTGCGACCAGATCGTGCCGTATCCGCCCGGCATTCCGGTGCTGGTGCCCGGCCAGGTGATAGACGACACCATCCTCGCTTATTTGGCGCGACTGCAAAAAACCCAGAAATCCATAGAAATGCACGGTTTGGCCGAGGACGGCGGCGAGTTTTTGCTGCGGGTGCTCAAAGAGGGGGAGCTGGCGCAACTGCCGGGACGCGCCTTGTTCAAATGAATGCTTGTCAGACAGGCTGATTTCCGATAAATATAACTCTTGTCGCAATTATGTAAATTATACGCCCTGCGTAGACATGCTTGCGACGCCTGTGAATGACTTGAGACCAGCGTGTAGTAATGTGCCATCGCGCATGAAGGACACTGAAACGGTGTCGAACGCGCGGTGGCCTTTTTTTTGAAATGGAGCACCATGACGTCCCCTAGGCATTACCTGCAATTCAGCGACCTGACCCACGAGGAATACCGCCACATCTTCGAGCGCAGCAAGGTCCTGAAACGACGACGTAGCGACGGCCAGCTGTACCAGCCGCTCGTCGGCAAGGTGATGTCCATGGTGTTCGAAAAGAATTCCACCCGCACCCGCGTTTCTTTCGAGGCGGGCATGGCGCAACTGGGCGGCCACGCGATGTTCCTGGATTCGCAAAGCTCGCAGATGGGCCGCGGCGAGCCCATCGAGGACACCGCCCGCGTGCTGTCCCGGATGAGCGACATCATCATGATCCGCACCTACGAGCAGGCGCTGGTGCAGCGGCTGGCCGCGCACTCCAAGGTGCCGGTGATCAACGGCCTGACCAACGAGTACCACCCGTGCCAGATTCTGGCGGACATCTTCACCTATATCGAGCAACGCGGCTCGATCAAGGGCAAGACCGTGGCCTGGATAGGCGACGGCAACAATGTCTGCCGCACCTGGCTGCAGGCGGCTCGCATCCTGGGCTTCAAGCTCAAGGTGGCGACGCCGGTGGGCTTCGAGCTGAAGGCCTTGGACGGCCAGCATTACGGCTCCGAGCACTTCGAACCCAGCCACAGCGCCAGCCACGCGGCGGCCGGCGCGGACCTGGTGACCACCGACGTGTTCACCAGCATGGGCTTCGAGGCGGAGAAGGAAGCGCGGCTGGAAGCCTTCCGCGACTACCAAGTGACGCCGGAGCTGATGAAGCTGGCCAAGCCGGACGCCTTGTTCATGCACTGTTTGCCGGCGCACCGGGGCGAGGAAGTGGCCGCCGCGGTGATAGACGGGCCGCAGAGCGTGGTCTGGGACGAGGCGGAAAACCGCATGCACGTGCAGAAGGCGCTGATCGAGTTCCTGCTGCTGGGCCAGCGTTACGACTGAACACACGATGCGGGCGAGCGCCCGCCGTTCAAGCGATCCGGCAAGGCCGCGCCAGGCGCGGGCCGGATCCGGCAATCAATGGATTTGAAAGAATACAAAATGTCTGACATCAAGAAAGTGGTATTGGCGTACTCCGGCGGTCTGGATACTTCGGTGATTCTCAAGTGGCTGCAGGACACCTATCAATGCGAGGTGGTGACCTTCACCGCCGACATCGGCCAGGGCGAAGAGGTGGAGCCGGCGCGCAAGAAGGCGGTGTCGCTGGGCATCAAGCCGGAAAACATCTTCATCGACGATCTGCGCGAGGAATTCGTCCGCGACTTCGTGTTCCCGATGTTCCGCGCCAACGCCGTCTACGAGGGCGAGTATCTGCTGGGCACCTCGATCGCGCGGCCGCTGATCGCCAAGCGCCAGATCGAGATCGCCAACCAGGTGGGTGCCGACGCGGTGTCGCACGGCGCCACCGGCAAGGGCAACGATCAGGTGCGCTTCGAGCTGGGCTATTACGCGCTGAAGCCGGACGTCAAGGTGATCGCGCCGTGGCGCGAATGGGACCTGCTGTCGCGGGAAAAGCTGCTGACTTACGCGGAAACCCACGGCATCGACATCAGCAAGAAGAAGAACGGCGGCAGCCCGTATTCGATGGACGCCAACCTGCTGCACATCTCCTACGAGGGCACGGTGCTGGAAGACCCGGCTGCGGAGCCGGAAGAAGACATGTGGCTGTGGACGGTGAGCCCGGAGAACGCGCCGGACCAGGCCGAATACATCGAGCTCAGCTATGAGAAGGGCGACATCACCGCCATCAACGGCGTGGCGATGAGCCCGGCCCAGGTGCTGACCGAGCTGAACCGCCTGGGCGGCAAGCACGGCATCGGCCGGCTGGACATCGTGGAAAACCGCTACGTGGGCATGAAGTCCCGCGGCTGCTACGAAACCCCGGGCGGCAGCATCATGCTCAAGGCGCACCGCGCGATCGAATCCATCACCCTGGACCGCGAAGTGGCCCACCTGAAGGACGAACTGATGCCCAAGTACGCCAAGCTGGTTTACACCGGCTACTGGTGGAGCCCGGAGCGCCAGATGCTGCAAGGCATGATCGACGCCTCCCAGGCCACGGTCAACGGCTGGGTGCGGCTGAAGCTGTACAAGGGCAATGTGATCGTGGTGGGCCGCGAATCCAAGACCGATTCGCTGTTCGACCCCACCATCGCCACCTTCGACGAAGACGGCGGCGCCTACAACCACGCCGACGCGGCCGGCTTCATCCGCCTGAACGCGCTGCGGATGCGGATTGCCGGCAACGCCAAACTGAAACGCGGCTAAAGCCCCGCGCTTGGCCCGAAAAGCCCCCGTTGGGGGCTTTTTTTAATGAAAACTCGATATGGAAACCAATAATCGATCCAACGCCTGGATCCCCTGGGCCTTCGTGCTGCTGTGGAGCACCGGCTTCATCGGCGCCAAGCTGGGCCTGCCTTTCATCGGCCCGTTCACCTTTTTGGCGATAAGGATGGGCCTGACCCTGCTGTGCTTCGGCGCGCTGATCGCCTGCTTCCGGCCCGCCTGGCCGGATCTGGCGGCGGCCAGGCACCAATGGGCTTGCGGCGCCATGTTGCACGGCCTTTATCTGGGCGCCAGCTTCGCCGGCATCAAGCTGGCGGTGCCGGCCGGCATCACCGCGCTGATCGTCGGCCTGCAGCCGATACTGACCGCGGTGCTGAGCTGGCTGATGGGCGAACAGCGGCTGAGCCGGATGCAATGGCTGGGCCTGGCGACGGGTTTCGGCGGCGCGCTGCTGGTGGTGCTGGGCGGCAAGGGCTTGCAGTTAGGCGCCAATCCCGGCCTGTGGCTGACCGCGCTGGCCTTGTGCGCGATCACCGCCGGCACCCTGTACCAGAAACGTTTCGGCCAGGGCGTGCATCCGCTGACCGGCGCCTTTCATCAATACCTGGCGGCCTTCCTGATTACCGGCGCGCTGGCCTTGGGCCTGGAGCGCGGCGATCCCGTCCACTGGAACGGACAGTTGGCCTTGGCCCTGGGTTGGAGCGTGTTGGCGCTGTCGGTGCTGGCCATCCTGCTGTTGATGCGTATGCTGAAGGACGGCGAGGTCAGCAAGGTGGCCAGCTACTTCTATCTGATGCCGGGCCTGGCGGCGGTGCAGGCCTGGTGGCTGTTCGACGAGCAGCTGAGCCTGCTGGCGGTGGCGGGCATGTTGTTGGCCGCGTTGGGCGTCGCCCTGGTGCTGCAGCGGCTGCGCTGGCGTCGATAGCCGCGCGCGGGCATTGAGCCGGCGGGCGATGGCGAGTATCTTATTACGGCCAGGCGGGGCGCATTGCTAAGACCCCGCCGGTCCGTGATCTGCTGTGGACGCAAAGGACAACAAGTGTCGGAAGAACAATTCACCAATATTTCCATGATCGTGTGCCTGGGCGGCCTGATCATTTTCATGGGCTTCATCATCTGGGACCTGGGCAAGAAGGCTCAGGCCGGCAAGATGGGCATGTTCATCCTGTTCCTGGTGCTGGGCTTCGGCGTGTCCGGCTTCCTGTTCAAGAATGTGCTGGTGGAGTTCCTGATCCAGAAGTGAAGACCCGGGATACCGCGAACAGCCGGCAAGCGTGCTTGCCGGCTTTTTTATCGCCTACGGAAAACGCGTGGGCCGCTAGTGGCCGCGGTCCAGTATCAGCTTCAGGCCCAGCGCGATGAACACGCTGCCGGCGACACGGTCCAGCCACTGGCTGGCGCGGCGGCTCTTGGCCAGCCACTGTCCGACCGTGCCGGAAAAATAGCCGAGGCAGCCGAAGATCAACGCGCCTTGCAGCGTGAACACCAGACCGAGCACGGCGATCTGCAGCCCGGCCGGACCTTGGGCCGGATTGACGAATTGCGGCAGGAAGGCGAGGAAAAACAGCACCACCTTGGGGTTGATCGCATTGGCGATCAGGCCTTTGCGGAAGGTGGCGGACAAGGGCGAGGCGTCCTGTCCGGCGGCGCCGGCCCGGAAGCTGGCGCCGGGGCTGCGCAGCGCCTGCCAGCCCAGATAGATCAGGTAGCCGCCGCCGGCGAACTTGAGTAGGCTGAAGGCCAGCGGCGAAGCGGCGATCAGCGCGCTGACGCCGAGCGCGGCCAGCACCGTGTGGTTCAGGCAGCCCAAGGCGCAGCCCAGGCCGAAGGCCACGCCCTGGCGGCGGCCGCGGGCAATGCCCTGGCTCAGCACCATCAGATTGTCCGGGCCGGGCGACAGAGTGATCAGCATCGCGGCGGCGGTAAAGGCGAGCAATTGTTCCGGGGTGACGAGCATGGGTTTCTCTGGCGGTGGTTCGTGTCCGGATGATTCCGCATTTGCCGCCGGGAGACAAGCGCTTTGTCCGACCGCGCCGGCCTCCCTTTGGACCGCAGGTTCAGCCGGCCTCGTCCAGCGCGCTTTCGATTTCGCGGATATGCGCCTGATGGCCCTGGATGCGCTGGCCGGTGGGCGGCCCCTTGAATTGCTTGCGCACGCCCAGCGCGAACCAGAACACCGACAGCACCAGCAACAGCGCGATGGTCAGGTAGAGCACTTTCTCATTGGGCGGCTGCATGCCGACGAAGACCAGCACCGCGCCGCCCAGCGTGGCCAGCGCGGCGATGGGCTTGGACGCCCGGCCCAGGTCGAACGGCCCCTTGTGGGTCCAGCTGCGGCCCTCGGCGAACAGGCCGGCGGCGGAGGGCAGGATGTAGGAGATGTACAGGAACACCGCGGCGCCGGTGGACAGCACCAGGAAGGCGTCGCCGTACAGGGTGACGGCGATGGCGAGCACGGCGCTGACCCAGATCGCCGGGCCCGGCGTGCGGTGTTGCGGATGCACCTGGCGCAGCCAGCGCGAGGCCGGCAGGCCGCCGTCGCGGGCGAAGGCGTACATCATGCGCGAGGTGGAGGTCAGGCAGGCCAGGCCGCACAGATAGTTGACCAGGAAGATGCCTATGCCCAGCGCCGCCTTCAGGGCCGGCGGCAGCGCGCTCAGCAGCAAGTCGAAAAAGCCCATGCCGGCCTTGACCCCGGCGCCCAGGTCCGGCAGCACCAGCACGAAGGCGCAGATCATCAGGTAGCCGAACAGGCCGGACCACAGCACCGAGCGCAAGATGCCCTTGGGCACGTTGCGCGCCGCTTCGCGGGTTTCTTCCGAGGTGTGGGCGGAGGCGTCGTAGCCGGTCAGGGTGTAGACGGTGAGCAGCAGGCCGGCCAGGAACACCATCACGCCATTGTCCATCCGCGGCCAGGCGCTGCCGTCGGCGCCGCTGAAGTTGTGGAAGGTCCACAGCCGGGAGAAGTCCAGCGGTCCGGGCGCGTAGATCAGCAGCGAAGCCACCAAGGCCAGGGTGACGATGAAGATCAGGTAGCCGGACAGATCGGTCAGCCGGGTGGTGAGCTTGATGCCCAGGTGATTGAGCCAGGCCTGGCTCAGCGCCACCGCGCACAGAAACAGGGTCTGATGTCCCCAGCCCAATTGCTCCGGATTGAGGCCCAGCAGCGGCGCGACCAGGGTTTTGAAGAAGGGGTCGTAAACGCCGAAGTTGACCGCGGCGGTGACGAAGATCAGCCCCAGCAGATTGATCCAGGCGGTG
Organism: Chromobacterium sp. LK11; assembly: GCF_001043705.1. Taxonomy (NCBI): domain Bacteria; kingdom Pseudomonadati; phylum Pseudomonadota; class Betaproteobacteria; order Neisseriales; family Chromobacteriaceae; genus Chromobacterium; species Chromobacterium sp. LK11. The sequence goes on along the minus strand of NZ_LDUR01000001.1, from coordinate 98,026 downwards.
GTCCAGCCCAGGCCCTTGCCGCCCAGGATGGACGCCCAGTGATAGAGCCCGCCGGCGGTGGGGTAGGCGGAGGCGATTTGGGCCATCGCCGCGGCGACGATGGCGGCGAACAGCGCGCCCACCGGCCAGCCTATGCCGATGGCCGCGCCGCCGCCGGCGCTGAGTCCGGCCGGGAAGGCGGTGATGCCGCCGGCCAGCACGCAGATGATGGAAAAGGAGATGGCGAAGTTGGAAAAGCCGCTCATGCGCCGAGACAACTCCTGAGCGTAACCCATGCTGTGCAACAGTTTCTCATCCTCGCCGACGGGCGCGGACTCATGCCGAACTGGTTCCATGATGTTCCTCTCTCATTGTGCATGTCTGTTTGCTGCTGTTGTTCCGCCAAGGCGCGGGTACGCGCCGACGCCCGAACGGCGGCGGAGGCCGGCCGGGTTCTGGCCCGGTGGTCCGGGCTTCGTGTCTGTATCTGAATCTGAGGCGAGGCGCGGCCTTGCTCAGCCGGGCGGCGGACTGCCGCTCATGGTGACCAGCGCGTCGAACAGCCTTTGCTGGCCGCTGTCGCGCTCGGCGGAGAGTTCGGGATGCCATTGCACCGCGATCAACTGGGGGAAACCGGCGATTTCTATCGCCTCGATCACGCCGTCCGGCGCCCAGGCCACCGGCACCACGCCGTGGCCGGGGCGGTCTATCGCCTGGTGGTGCCAGGACTGGGTGAGGACTTCGGTGCCGATCAGGCCCGCCAGGCAGGAGTCGGCGGCGACGCGCACCGGATGGGGCGTCGGCGCGCGCGGCGGCGCGCGATGGGGCACGGCTTCGCCCACCACGTCCGGCAGGTGCAGGTGCAGGCTGCCGCCCAGCACGGTGTTGAGGATTTGCAGGCCGCGGCAGATGGCCAGCGTCGGCAGTTTGCGTTGCAGCAGCGCGCGCGCCAGCGCGGTTTCGGTGGCGTCGCGCTCCGGGCTGAGGTTGTAGATGGTTGGATGGCCGCCGCCGTCGAAGCGGGCAGGGTCGATGTCGCCGCCGCCTATCAGCACCACGCCGTCCAGCTTGTCCAGCCAGCTGTCCACCATGTCGGGGCCCAGCGCCGGCAATTGCACCGGCGCGCCGCCGGCGCGCACCACCGCCGCCACGTATTCCAGCGGCGTGTGATAGCCGTGCTCGGGCGCGGCCGGGTAGGTGGTCAGGCCGATCAGCGGGCGCCTCATCACAGCATGCCTTGCTGCGCGGCGAGGAAGATCGCGCGGTAGTCGTCGGCGGACAGCGGCAGCGGGTTGCCGCCGTCGCTGGGGTCGGCCTTGGCCATGCGGCCGATGTCGGCGGCGGCGTCCGCGCCGATGCCGATCTCCGCCAGCGTGTGCGGAATGCCCAGGCCGGCGCGCAATTGCAGCACCCAGGCCAGGAAGCCGTCGAAGCCGGCGTCGGCCAGGCCCAGGTAGCGGGCGGCGGCGCTCAGCCGCTCGGCTATCGCCGGCCGGTTGCGCACCAGCACATAGGGCAGCAGCACGGCGTTGGCCAGGCCGTGGTGGGTGTCGAACACCGCGCCGATGGGATGCGCCAGCGCGTGCACGCCGCCCAGGCCTTTCTGGAAGGCGGTGGCGCCCATGATGGAACAGGACAGCATCTGGGCGCGCGCTTCCAGATTGCCGCCGTCGGCGTGGGCCGCCGGCAGCCAGTTGTGCGCCAGTCGCATGCCTTCCAGCGCCACGCCTTGGGCGATGGGGTGGTAGAACGGCGAGCAGAAGGCTTCCAGATTGTGCACCAGCGCGTCGACGCCGGTGGCGGCGGTCAGCGCCGGCGGCAGGCCGACGGTCAGTTCCGGGTCCGCCAGCACCAGCTTGGGCAGCATGGCCGGATGGAAGATGATGACCTTGCGGTGCGCGGCCTCGTCGATGATCAGGGACGCGCGGCCCACCTCGGAGCCGGTGCCGGCGGTGGTGGGAACCGCCAGCGTGGGCGCGATCCCGGCGGGATCGACGCGCAGCCAGTTGTCGCCCACGTCCTCGAAGTCCCACAGCGGGCGTTTTTGCCCGGACATCAGCGCGATGGCCTTGCCCACGTCCAGCGCGCTGCCGCCGCCGACGGCGACCACGCCGTCGTGGCGGCCGTCGCGGAAGGCGGCGACGCCGGCGTCTACGTCGCGGCCCACCGGGTTGGGGCGCATATCGCTGAACAGCGCCGTCTCCAGGCCGGCGTCGCTCAGCAGGGCTTGCAGCCGCGCCAGCATCGGCAGCCTGGCGAGGCCGGGGTCGGTGACCAGCAGCGGGCGGCGCATGCCCAGTTCGCGGCACAGCGTCGGCAGTTCGGCGGCGCGGCCGGCGCCGAAGCGGATGCTGGTCGGATAGTTCCAGTTGCCTTGCAGTTGCATCGCCTTACCCCTTGAGATGGAAGGATTTGACCCGGGTCAGCTGCTGATAGCCCAGCGTGGACAGGGAGACGCCGCGGCCGGTGTCCTTGACCCCGGTCCAGGCCAGCGCCGGGTCCAGATAGTCGCAGCGGTTCATGAACACGGTGCCGGTTTCCAGCTGTTGGCCGAGATGGACGGCGGCGTCGCGGTCCGCGGTCCAGATCGAGGCGGTCAGGCCGTAAGCGCTGTCGTTCATCAGCCGCAGCGCCTCCTCGTCGGAATCCACCGCCATGATGCCGATGACCGGGCCGAAGCTCTCGTCGCGCATCACGCTCATGGCGTGGTCCACGTCCACCAGCACCTGCGGCGCCAGGTAGGCGCTGCCCGGCGCGTCGGCGGCGAAATGGCCGGCCGGGATCAGCGCGCGCGCGCCGGCGGCCTGCGCCGCCTGGATCTGGCCGCGGACGAAATCGGCGGCGCCGGCGCGCACCATAGGCCCCAGATTGGTGTCCGGGTCCAGCGGGTGGCCGAAGCGATAGGCGCGGGTCAGCTCGACGAAGCCGTCGACGAAGTCGCGGTAGCGCTGGCGCTGCACATAGATGCGCTCGATGCCGCAGCAGGACTGGCCGGAGTTGAAAAAGGCGCCGTCCACCAGGTTTTCCACCGCAGCCGGCAGGTCGGCGTCGGCGCGCACATAGGCCGGGTCCTTGCCGCCCAGCTCCAGGCCGACGCCGATGAAGCGCTCGGCGGCCGCCCTTTGCACCGCGCGGCCGCCGCTCACCGAGCCGGTGAAGGCGACGAAGTCGATCTCGGGCGCGGCCGTCAGCTTCAAGGCGGCGGCATGGTCCAGCTCCAGGGTCTGGAACACGCCGATGGGCAGGCCGGCGGCGGCGCAGGCCTGGCGGAACAGATCGGCGATCAATGGCGTTTGCGAGGAGTGCTTGAGCAGCACGCAGTTGCCGGCGGCCAGCGCCGGCGCGATAGTGTTGATGGCGGTGAGGAAGGGGTAGTTCCACGGCGCCAGCACCAGCACCGTGCCCAGCGGCTCGCGGCGCAGCCAACGCTCGAAGCCGGGCTTGGGCGCGGGATGGAGGTCGGCCAGCGCTTCTTCGGCGATGTCCAGCATATGGCGGGCGCGCTCGGCCAGGCCGCCGATCTCGCCGGGGGACTGGCGGATGGGCCGGCCGATCTGGCGGGTGATGGCGTCGGCGCAGTCGCTCTTGTGGGCGATCAGCCAGTCCACCGCCCGGCCGATCAAGGCCTTGCGCTCGGCCAGCGGCGTAGCGCGCCAGCCGGCCTGGGCGGCGCGGGCGGCGTCCAGCGCGGCCTGGGTCTGGACCGCGCTGGTGTAGCCGCGCTGCAGCAGGGTGGAGCCGTCCAGCGGGGTGATGACGGAGTAGTTTTCGCTCATTTAGATGATCTCGAAGTAGCGTTTCAATTCCCAGTCGGTGACGTGGCGTTGGAACTCGCGCTCCTCCCACTCGCGGGTGGCGGCGAAGTGGTCGACGAAGTCGTCGCCGAACCAGTCGCGGGCGGCGCTGGAGGCGCGCAGCGCCTGGGCGGCTTCCCACAGCGTGCGATGCAGCTTCAGGTGGGGCGGAGCGTCCAGCAAATAGCCGTTGGCGCTGACCGGCTCTTCCGGCTCGATGCGGTGCTCGATGCCGTAGAGGCCGGCGGCCAGGCCGCTGGCCAGCGCCAGATACGGGTTGCTGTCGGCGCCGGGCAGCCGGTATTCGACGCGCTGGGACTTGGCGCTGCCGGGAATCGCGCGGATGGCCACGGTGCGGTTGTCCACGCCCCACAGCGAGCTGGTGGGCGCCCAGTAGCCGGGCACCAGCCGGCGGAAACTATTGACCGTGGGCGCGGCCAGGCTCATGAATTCCGGCATCAGCCGCTGGATGCCGCCGATGAAGTGGCGCATCGCGTCGCTGATCGCGTGTTCGCGGCCAGGCTGGTGGAAGGCGCTGTCGCCGCCGTCGCGGCGGCGCAGCGAGATGTGGATGTGGCCGCCCTGGCCGGATTGCTCCTGGTGCCACTTGGCCATATAGCAGAGCATGCGCCCCTGTTTTTCCGCCAGCACCTTGGAGAAGGTCTTGAAACAGACGGCGTTGTCGGCGGCGCGCAAGGCGTTGTCCACGCACAGCGCGGCCTCCAGCGCGCCGGGCCCGGTTTCCTCGTGCAGGCCTTCGATCGGCATCTGCATCCGCTCGCACAAGTCCAGCAGCGCGCGGTAGAAGTCGGTGTTCACCGAGCTGCGCAGGATGGAGTAGCCGAAGGCGCCGCTGCCCAGCGGCTTGGGGTGTTGGTAGAGGCGCTGCTGCAACGCGTCGTTGTCTTCGTCCACCGCCAGGAATTCGTATTCGAAGCCGGCCAGCACGTCGAAGCCCATGGCGCGCGCGCGCTCCAGCACCCGCCGCAGCAGGCCGCGCGGACAGAGGCTCTCCAGTCGGCCCACCACCTCGCCCTGGACGAAGATCATATCGCCCTCCAGCGGCAGATCGCGGCAGGACTCGGGAATCAAGCGCACCTCGGCGTCGCCGTAGCCGCGGCCCCAGCCGGTGAGCAGGGTGTTGTCGTACAGCTTGTCGCCCACGTCCCAGCCGAACACCACGTCGCAGAAGCCGAAGCCGCCTTCCAGCGCGCACAGGAATTTGTCGCGCGACATGTATTTGCCGCACATCACCCCGTCCATGTCCACCAGGCCCACCTTGATCTGACTCAGGCGGCGTTCTTCGATCAAAACCTTCAAATCCGCGATTGTCTTTACGTCGCGTGCTTCCATCGCTGTCTCTCCCTGATTGCCGCGGTCTGACTTCCCCGATACCGGCCGAGCGTTCATCGTCTGGCTTGCAACTGTCTGTTTTGGCGGTGGTTTATCGCTGCCTTATGGGCTGCTTTTTGTCGCCGCCATGTTGTTTGGGTAGTATTATTCGTTAAAAAAAAATGAATCAAGCCAAATTTGTAATAAATATTAGAATGAGGCCGGCAGTGTGGACGCAATGACACAATGCCGTTTTTACACCGGCGCTGTTATGCTGCGCGGCACGGCAAGCGCCGGCAATCGCCAAAGGGACATCAGAATGAGCCAAAGCCGCTCGATCGCGGAGCAAGTCCGCGAGCTGTTCGAAGCCTTGACCCCCACCGAACGCAAGGTGGGGCGGGCGCTGCTGGCCAACTACCCGGTGGCCGGGCTGGAAACCGTCGCGCAATGGGCGCAGCGCGCCGACGTCAGCGGCCCGACGGTGCTGCGCCTGATCGGCAAGCTGGGCTTCGACAGCTACGCCGCCTTCCAGGGCGCCCTGCGCGCCGAACTGGAGCTGAGGCTGCAATCGCCGCTGATGCGCCACGACCCGGGGCAGTTGCAGGGCGATCACGATTTCCTGGTCAGCCACGCCGAGCGCATCGCCGAACTGATGCGCCAGACCGTGGCCCAGGTGCCGCGCGCCGAGTTCGACGGCGTGGTGGAGTTGCTGGGCGAGCGCAAAAGCCGGATCTGGCTGCTGGGCGGACGGCTGACCGACCCGCTGGCCGTCTATCTCGGACACCATTTGAAGGTGGTGCGGCCGGACGTGGTCCATCTGCGCGGCGTGCCGGCGAGCTGGGCGGATTCTCTGGTGGACATGGGGCGGCACGATGTCTTGGTGATCTTCGACATTCGCCGTTATTGGGACGACGCGCTGCGCATCGCGGAAATGGCGGCGCAGCGCAAGGCCAGCGTGTTGCTGTTCACCGACCAGTGGCTGTCGCCGGTGGCGCGGGTGGCGCGCTACACGCTGGCCGCGCACACCGCCGGCCCGGCCGGCTGGGACAGCAATACGCCGCTGATGATGCTGGTGGACGCGGTGATAGCCGCCTTGAACGCGCGGCACTGGGATCGCATCAGCGGCCGACTCAAGGAGGTGGAGGCAATGCGGGCGCGGCTGGGGGAGGGCGAGGAGGGCAAGGACGACGGGGGGCCGAGTGACAAGGGCGGAGCCAGCCTCTAAAATGGCGGCATCAAGCATTATTAGGAATATTTCATGCCGTCTTTCGATATCGTGTCCGAAGTGAACAAGGTGGAAGTGCGCAACGCCGTGGAGCAGGCCAATAAAGAGGTGTCCACCCGTTACGACTTCAAGGGCAGCGACGCCCGCATCGAAACCGGCGACAAGGAGCTGACCTTGTACGCCGACGCCGAGTTCCAACTGGACCAGGTCAACGACATCCTGGTGAACAAGCTGTCCAAGCGCGGCGTGGACGTGCGCTGCATGGAATATGGCAAGCTGGAAAAAGTCAGCGGCAACAAGGTGAAGAAAGTGCTGACGGTGAAGGAAGGGCTGGAGTCCGACCTGGCCAAGAAAATCGTCAAGCTGATCAAGGACGCCAAGCTCAAGGTGCAGGCCAGCATCCAGGGCGAGGCGGTGCGCGTGTCCGGCGCCAAGCGCGACGTGCTGCAGGAATGCATCGCGCTGATGCGCAAGGAAATCGCCGACGACAAGGAAAACGGCTTCCCGCTGCAGTTCAACAACTTCCGCGACTGAGCGCAGCCGCGCGACGTGAAAAAGGAGCCGACAGGCTCCTTTTTTCATTGCCGGCCGCTTCTCCCGCTCAACAGGAGGCGGCGCGGCGCAGTTGCAGCCCTTCCCATACCCGCCGCGCCTGTTCCTCCTCGGCGGCGCCGGTGGGCGGCAGCGGCAGCCGGCATTGGCCCACCGGCAGACCCTGCGCCCGCAGCATGGCTTTCACCGACATGGAGAACACCGAGGCGTCGGTGTTGGAGAAGGCGAACGATTCCTGCAGGCCGGCGTTGACGCGCCGCGCCTGCGCCGTGTCGCCCTGTTCGAAGGCGGCGATCATGCGCGCGAACTCCGGCCCGGTCCAGTGGGTGGAAGTGCCGACCACGCCCACCGCGCCCACCGCCAGCAAGGGCAGGGTCAGCGCGTCATCGCCGGAATAGAGCGAGAAATGTTCGCCGGCGGCGGCCACCAGCGCGGCGGCGGCGGCCGGATCGCCGGTGGCGTCCTTGAAGGCGACGATATTGTCCACCTCGCGGAACAGCCGCAGCAGCACCTCGGCGGCGATGCGGCGGCCGGTGCGGCCCGGCACGTCGTAGACCATCAGCGGCAGGCGGGTGGCCGCGGCCACCGCGCGGAAATGGGCTTCGATGCCGGCTTGCGGCGGGCGGTTGTAATAGGGGCCGACCACGAAGACGCCGGCGGCGCCCAGGCCTGCGGCCTCGCGCGTCAGCGCGATCGCGTGTTCGGTGTGGCTGCTGCCGGTGCCGGCCAGCACCGGAATGGTCACCGCCTCGCTAACCGCGCGCACCAGATCGCGCCGTTCCTCGTCGCTCAGCGTCGGCGCTTCGCCGGTGGTGGCCGCCACCACCAGGCCGTCGCTGCCGTTGGCGGCCAGATGTCTGGCCAACTGCCGCGCCGCGTCCAGATTCAGCCGGCCTGCCTCGTCGAAGGGCGTGACCATGGCGGTCAGCACCTTGCCCCAATGTTCTGTCATTTTGCTTCCTTTGTTCTTCTTGGCCGCCTGTCTGCGGCTAAGCGGATTCTACTCCTTCCCCCGGTTTCAGCCCAGGCAGGCGCTGAGCGCCGCCTCCAGCTCCGGGCGTAGGGCGGCGAAGTCCGCGGCGGGCCCCTGGCTCAGCAAGGCTTGGGAGATTGCGCCGTAGCACAGACAGTGGGCCATGCTCGCGGCGCCGTCCAGCCGCGGCGGCGGCTCGGCGGCGGCGGCCAGCGCCGCGCGCCAGATGTCCACGTATTGCCGGTAGTGGCGGCGGTAGGCGTCCAGCGGGGACACCCGGCGTTCCAGCTGGAACAAGGCGCTCCAGGCCGCCGCCTGGCGCTGCACCGCGTCCAGCTGCAGCGTCAGCAGCGCGGCGGCGATCTCGCGGCGGTCCGCGCCGCGGCGGGCGGCGGCTTCGCGACGCAACGCGTCGGCCAGCGCGTGCACGTGCTGATGGATGCACAGCGCGGCCAGGCCGTCCATATTGCGCACGTATTGGTAGAAGGTGCCTACCGCCACGCCGGCGACGGCGGACACTTCGCGCACCGTGGTCTTGGCGTAGCCGCGTTCCAGCAAAACCTGAACAAAGGCCTGTTGCAGCGCGGTCAGGCTGGCGCGCGAGCGCGACTGGCGCGGACGCCGGCGCGTGGCCGGCGCGGCCTGTTCCGCTTGTTGCGCCGCGGTGGGGGAAACCCGAACATGTCGCATCGCCGCTTTCCTTATACTTTCGTCATGGCCGCTGCGCGGCGCGAGGAGACGGAACGATGATCTGGCAAACCCATGAAGTGAGCAACCAGTACGAAGAACTGGCGGATTACTCGCTGTACGACAGCGATCCGGCCTTGAACGAAGTCCTGCTGCGCGCCGACGCCGGCTGGGCCGAGGCCGGGTTGCGCGCCTACGGCGAGCGCCTGGGGCGGGCGGACAGTTTCGAACTGGCCGAGCAAGCCAACCGCCACGCGCCGGAGCTGAGGGCCTTTGACCGTCGCGGCCGCCGTATCGATCAGGTGGATTCCCACCCGAGCTGGCACCAGCTGTTGGCGCTGTACCGCGAGCAAGGCCTGGTGAGCATGCCCTTCGACAGCGAACGGACGGGGCGCTGGAGCGCGACGATGGCCGGCCTCTATCTGCACGGCCAGTTGGAAGCCGGCAGCCTGTGCCCGGCGACGATGACCCAGGCCGCCATCCCCTTGCTGCGGCGCGAGCCGGCGCTGTGGGCGCTGCTGGGCGACAAGCTGTTCAGCCGCGTTCACGACAGCCGCGACCTGCCGCTGGAGCGCAAGGCGTCGGCCTGGATAGGCATGGGCATGACCGAGAAGCAGGGCGGCTCCGACCTGCGCGCCAACACTACGCGGGCGACGCCCTTGGGCGCCGGCGGCCGCGGCGGCGAATATCTGCTGCGCGGCCACAAATGGTTCTGGTCGGCGCCGATGTGCGACGCCCACCTGGTGTTGGCCAAAACCGCCGACGGCGCGTCTTGCTGCTTCTACGTACCGCGCTGGCGGCCGGACGGCGAGCGCAACGCGGTGCGGATCCAGCGCCTGAAGGACAAGGTGGGCAACCGCAGCAACGCCGGCTGCGAGGTGGAGTTCCAGGACGCCTGGGGCGTGCTGATCGGCGAGGAGGGGCGCGGCATTCCCACCATCATCGAAATGGCCGGCTACACCCGGCTCAACTGCGTGATCGGCAGCGCCGCGCTGCTGCGCCAGGGCACGGTGCAAGCCTTGGCCTACGCGCGGCGGCGCACGGCTTTCGGCAAGCGGCTGGCCGAGCAGCCCATCATGCGCGCGGTGCTGGCGGACCTGGCGCTGGAGAGCGAGGCGGCGTTGCAGTTGGCGGCGCGGCTGTCCGAAGCCTTCGAGCGCGACGACGCGCCGGCGCTGCGCGGCTGGAAGCGCATCGTCACGCCGGCCGCCAAGTTCTGGGTGTGCAAGCGCGCGGTGGCGCAGAGCGGCGAGGCGATGGAGGTGTTCGGCGGCAACGGCTACGTCGACGGGCCGATGGCGCGTCTGTATCGCGAAGCGCCGCTGAATTCCATCTGGGAGGGCGCCGGCAATGTGATGTGTCTGGACGTGCTGCGCGCGCTGCAGCGAGAGCCCGCCGCCTGGGAGGCTTTGCTGGCCGAGCTGGAGGACTGGGCCGGCGACGAGGCGGCGACGCGGTGCGCGTTGGCTCAGTTGCGGGCGTTGGCCGCCGAGCCGGAACCCTTGGAGTGGCAGGGGCGCCGGTTCGCGCAATTGCTGGTTTTGACGGCGCAGGCCTGCCTATTGCTGCGCCACGCGCCGGCGGCGCTGGCCCGGGGTTTCGTCGACACACGGCTGGACGATGGACAATGGGGGCGCGTGGCCGGCGCGCTGGACGCGCGGCGGCTGGATGTTGAGGCCATTCTGCTGCGCGCCTTGCCCGCCTGAGCCGGGAGGCGTCAGAACGCGTCGCCCGGCACCCGAACCCAGCCTTCCATCAGCACCCGCGCGCTGCGGCTCATCACCGCCTTGGTCACCGTCCATTCGCCGTCTTGCTGGCGCGCCTCGGCGCCGACGCGCAAGGTGCCGGACGGGTGGCCGAAACGCACCACCCGGCGCTTGCCGCCGCCGGCGGCCAGGTTGACCAGGGTGCCGGGAATGGCCGCGGCGGTGCCGATGGCCACCGCCGCGGTGCCCATCATCGCGTGGTGCAGCTTGCCCATGGACATCGCTCGCGCCAGCAGATCGATGTCGGCGGTGCGCACCGTCTTGCCGCTGGAGGCGGCGTAGTCGGCCGGCGGCGCGACGAAGGCGATCTTGGGCGTGTGCTGGCGGCTGGCGATGTCGCCCAGCGTCTTGATCAGGCCCATTTTCAGCGCGCCGTGCGCGCGGATGGCTTCGAAGCGCGCCAGCGCCGCCGGGTCTGAGTTGATCGCGTCCTGCAGCTCGGCGCCGCTATAGCCGATGTCGGCGGCGTTGACGAAGATGGTGGGAATGCCGGCGTTGATCAAGGTGGCCGGGAGCATGCCGACGCCGGGCACGTCCAGCGTGTCCACCAGTTGGCCGGTGGGGAACATCGCGCCGCCGTCGCCGTCGCCTTCGTCGGCCGGGTCCAGGAATTCCAGCGGCACTTCGGCGGCGGGGAAGGTGACGCCGTCCAGTTCGAAATCGCCGGTTTCCTGTACCTGACCGTTGACGATGGGCACATGGGCGACGATGGTCTTGCCGATATTGGCCTGCCAGATGCGCACGCTGCAGACGCCGTCGGCGGGCAGTCGCGCCGGATCGATCAGGCCGCCGGCGATGGCGAAGGGCCCCACCGCCGCGGACAGATTGCCGCAATTGCCGCTCCAGTCGACGAAGGCCTGGTCTATCGCCACCTGGCCGAACAGATAATCGACGTCGTGACCCGGCCGCTCGGACTTGGATACGATCACGGTCTTGCTGGTGCTGGAGGTGGCGCCGCCCATGCCGTCTATCTGTTTGCCGTAGGGGTCAGGGCTGCCGATCACGCGCAGCAGCAGCGCGTCGCGCGCCGCGCCCGGCCGGCGCGCGGCCTCCGGCAGGTCCTGCAGCCGGAAGAACACGCCTTTGCTGGTGCCGCCGCGCATATAGGTGGCGGGGATGCGGATCTGGGCTGGGTGGTTCATATGCTTGTTTTCCTGTGTTTGCCGCTGTGTTCATTTAGCCCGGGCGTTCAGCGCCTGCCATATCGTTTCAAGAACGGTGTCCCGGTGTTGCAAAATATCGTGGTTCCAGAAGCGCATGATGCTGAAGCCCTACGCTTGCAGCCAAGCGTCGCGCGCGGCGTCGCTGCGGCTTTCATGATGTTGGCCGCCGTCCGCCTCTATGATCAGCCGCGCGCCGAAGTGGACGAAATCGACGATGTAGGGGCCGATTATTTGTTGGCGGCGGAATTTCTCGCCGTTCAGCCGGTGAGCGCGGAGTTGCTTCCAGAGCAGCTGTTCGGCATCGGTCATGTTGCGGCGCAAGGATTTGGCGAAATCGAGCTGGCGCATCCCCCTCTCCCCAACCCCTCTCCCGCGGGGGGGAGAGGGGCTTGCTGAGTCGTTGACGCTTGGCCTGCCTACCTTGAGTTTCCTTATTGGCAAACTCAAGTAGTGAGATTGCCAGCCAATGTCAGGAATAAAACAAAATTTAACAGTCACCCCTCTCCCCTTGCGGGAGAGGGGCCGGGGGAGAGGGGTCAGCCTCTCGCCCCCTCCAAAAAGTCCTGCGCGAAGCGCTGCAACACGCCGCCGGCCTCGTAGATCGACACTTCTTCCGCGGTGTCCAGCCTACAGGTCACCGGTACTTGTGCGGTGTCGCCGTTCTTGCGGTGGATCAGCAACGTCAGCTCGGCGCGCGGTTGGCGCAGGCCTGTCACGTCGTAGGTTTCGCTGCCGTCCAGCGCCAGCGTTTTGCGGTTGACGCCGGGCTGGAACTCCAGCGGCAGCACCCCCATGCCGATCAGATTGGTGCGGTGGATGCGCTCGAAGCCTTCGGCGACGATGGCCTCGACGCCGGCCAGGCGCACGCCCTTGGCCGCCCAGTCGCGGGAGCTGCCCTGGCCGTAGTCGGCGCCGGCGACGATGATCAGCGGCTGCTTGCGCCGCATATAGGTTTCGATCGCCTCCCACATCCGCATCGTCTCGCCTTCCGGCTCCACGCGCGCCAGCGAGCCCTGGCGTACCGAGCCGTCTTCGTTCAACACCATTTCATTGAACAGCTTGGGGTTGGCGAAGGTGGCGCGCTGCGCGGTCAGGTGGTCGCCGCGGTGGGTGGCGTAGGAGTTGAAGTCCTCCTCCGGCAGGCCCATTTTCGCCAGGTATTCGCCGGCCGCCGAGTCCAGCAGAATGGCGTTGGAAGGCGACAGGTGGTCGGTGGTGATATTGTCCGGCAGCAGGGCCAGCGGACGCATGCCGCGCAGCGTGCGTTCGCCGGCCAGCGCGCCCTCCCAGTACGGCGGGCGGCGGATATAGGTGGACTGCGGCCGCCAGGCGTACAGCGGGCTGGCCTTGGCGGCGGTGTCGCGCCGGATGGCGAACATCGGCTCGTAGACCTGGCGGAAATGTTCGGGCTTGACCGCCTGGCGCAGCACCGCGTCTATCTCCGCGTCGTCCGGCCAGATGTCCTTGAGCCGGATCTCCTTGCCGTCGGCGACGCCGAGCACGTCTTTCTCGATATCGAAGCGCATGGTGCCGGCGATGGCGTAGGCGATCACCAGCGGCGGCGAGGCCAGGAAGGCCTGCTTGGCGTAGGGGTGGATGCGGCCGTCGAAGTTGCGGTTGCCGGACAGCACCGCCGTTGCGTACAGGTCGCGTTCGACGATCTCCTGCTGAATGCTGGGTTCCAGCGCGCCGGACATGCCGTTGCAGGTGGTGCAGGCGAAGGCGACGATGCCGAAGCCCAGTTGCTCCAGCTCGGACAGCAGGCCGGCTTCCTTCAGATACAGCTCCACCGCCTTGGAGCCCGGCGCCAGCGAGGACTTCACCCACGGCTTGCGGGCGAGGCCCAGCCGGTTGGCGTTGCGCGCCAGCAGGCCGGCGGCGATCACGTTGCGAGGGTTGGAGGTGTTGGTGCAGCTGGTGATGGCGGCGATGATCACCGCGCCGTCCGGCATCAGGCCCTGGGCCTCCTCGGCGCGCGCCTGCGCCAGATTGACGGCGATGCCGCGTTCGGCCAGCGCCGACACCGGCAGCCGCTTGTGCGGATTGGATGGGCCAGCCAGGTTGCGGCCCACGCTGGACAGGTCGAAGCGCAGCACTCTCTCGTACACGACGTTTTGCAGCGTGTCGGCCCACAGGCCGGCGGTCCTGGCGTAGGTCTCCACCAGCCGGACCTGCTCGTCGCTGCGGCCGGTCAGCTTCAGGTAGGCGATGGTCTGTTCGTCGATGAAGAACAGCGCCGCGGTGGCGCCGTACTCCGGCGCCATATTGGAGATGGTGGCGCGGTCGCCCAGGGTCAGCGCCGCCGCGCCCGGGCCGTAGAACTCCAGATAAGCGCCCACCACTTTCTGCTGGCGCAGGAATTCGGTCAGCGCCAGCACCACGTCGGTGGCGGTGATGCCTGGGCCGGGTTTGCCGGACAGTTCCACGCCGACGATGTCCGGCAGCCGCATCCAGGAGGCGCGGCCCAGCATCACGTTTTCCGCTTCCAGGCCGCCGACGCCGACGGCGATCACGCCCAGCGCGTCCACGTGCGGGGTGTGGCTGTCGGTGCCGACACAGGTGTCCGGGTAGGCCACGCCGTTGTCGGCGTGGATCACCGGCGACATTTTCTCCAGATTGATCTGGTGCATGATGCCGTTGCCGGCGGGGATCACGTCGACATTGTCGAAGGCGCTCTTGGTCCACTCAATGAAATGGAAGCGGTCTTCGTTACGCCGGTCTTCGATCGCGCGGTTCTTTTCGAAAGCCTGCGGGTCGAAGCCGCCGCATTCCACCGCCAGCGAATGGTCGACGATCAACTGCACCGGCACCACCGGATTGACCTGGGCGGGGTCGCCGCCCTGATCGGCGATGGCGTCGCGCAGGCCGGCCAGGTCCACCAGGGCGGTCTGACCCAGGATGTCGTGACAGACCACGCGCGCCGGAAACCAGGGGAAATCGCGCTCGCGCTGGCGATGGGCGATCTGCTCCAGGCAGTCGCCCAGCAGCGCCGGTTCGCAGCGGCGCACCAGGTTTTCGGCGTGGACGCGGCCGGTGTAGGGCAGTTGCTCCCAGGCGCCGGGGCGGATGGCGTCGACGGCGGCGCGGGCGTCGAAATAGTCGAGCCCGGTGCTGGGCAAGGGAATGCGGTAAGCGGAATTCATCATGTCTTGGCCAATTTGAAAATCAGGGGCGGGGGCGCGGCGGCCCCCGGTCCGGTCAGCGCTGTTCCAGCGGCACGAAGACCTGGTCTTCCGGGCCGACGTAATTGGCGCTGGGGCGGATGATCTTGCCGTCCTGGCGCTGCTCGATCACGTGCGCGCTCCAGCCGCTGGTGCGGGCGATGACGAACAGCGGGGTGAACATGGCGGTGGGCACGCCCATCATGTGGTAACTGACCGCGGAAAACCAGTCCAGATTGGGGAACATCTTCTTGATGTCCCACATCACGGTTTCCAGCCGTTCGGCGATGTCGAACATCTTGCTGTTGCCGGCGGACTTGGACAGTTCGCGCGCCACGTCCTTGATCACCTTGTTGCGAGGATCGGAGATGGTGTAGACCGGGTGGCCGAAGCCGATGACGACCTCTTTGCGCTCCACGCGCTCGCGGATGTCGGCCTCGGCTTCGGCTGGGCTTTCATAGCGTTGCTGAATGTCGAAAGCCACTTCATTGGCGCCGCCGTGCTTGGGGCCGCGCAAGGCGCCGATGGCGCCGGCGATGGCGCTGTGCATGTCCGAGCCGGTGCCGGCGATGACGCGGGCGGCGAAGGTGGAGGCGTTGAATTCATGTTCGGCGTATAGATTGAGCGAGGTGTGCATCGCGCGCACCCATTCCTGAGACGGTTTTTCGCCGTGCAGCAGGTGCAGGAAGTGGCCGCCTATGCTGTCGTCGTCGGTTTCCACCTCGATACGTTTGCCGTTGTGGCTGAAATGATGCCAGTACAGCAGCATCGAGCCCAGGCTGGCCATCAGCCGGTCGGCGATGTCGCGCGCGCCGGCCTGGTTGTGATCGTCCTTCTCCGGCAGCGCGCAGCCCAGCGCGGAGACGCCGCTGCGCATCACGTCCATGGGATGAGCGCTGGCCGGCAGCGCCTCCAGCACCGCCTTCACTGCCGCCGGCAGGCCGCGCAGCGACTTCAGCTTTTTCTTGTAGCCGACCAGCTCGGCCTTGTTCGGCAGCTTGCCGTGAACGAGCAGATAGGCCACTTCCTCGAATTCGCAACGGCCGGCGAGGTCGAGGATGTCGTAGCCGCGGTAGTGCAGATCATTGCCGCTGCGGCCTACTGTGCACAGCGCGGTGTTGCCGGCGGCGACGCCGGACAGGGCTACGGATTTCTTGGGTTTGATGCCAACAACGGTTTCGCTCATGCTTTTCTCCTGATCGCAGACCTGCGGAATAATTATTTTTCGTAGAAAACAGCCAGCCAGACGCTGTCCCGCCCCGGCGCGGTCCAGACCACGCGGTGGCGGCGGCGCGCCGCGATGGCCACGCAATCGCCCGGCGCCAGCCTGAGGCGCTGGGGCGGGTCCTGGCATTCCAGTTCGGCCGCTCCGGACAGCAACAGCACCCATTCTTCTTCGTCCTGCTCATACCAGAACCCGTCCGGCGAAGAGTGGCCGCGCGAGACGATGCGTTCGACGCGGAATCCTTTCGCGCCGCTGAATAAAGTCTGCAGCAACTCTTCCGGCAACTGGGCCGGGATGTCGCCGAACAGATTGTTAGGCTCCATGGCCTTCCTGGCGGAACAGCGCGTCCAGCTTTTGTTCGTAAGCGTGATAATCCAAATGGTTATAAAGCTCTGCGCGCGTTTGCATCGTGTCCAGCACCGCTTGCTGACCGCCGTCGCGGCGAATCGCCCCGTAGACGCCGAGCGCGGCCTGGCTCATCGCGCGGAAAGCGGACAAGGGGTAGAGCACCAGGCCGACGCCGTGTTCGCCCAGCTCGCGGGTGTTGAACAGCGGGGTGGCGCCGAACTCGGTGATATTGGCCAGCACAGGCACTTTGACCGCTTCTGCGAAGCGGCGGTACATCGCCAGCTCGGTCATCGCCTCCGGAAAAATCATGTCTGCGCCGGCTTCGACGCAGGCGACGGCGCGCTCGATGGCGGCGTCCAGCCCCTCGACCGCCAGCGCGTCGGTGCGCGCCATGATCACGAAGCCGTCGTCGCGACGCGCGTCCACCGCCGCCTTGACGCGGTCCACCATCTCCTCTTGGCTGACGATGGCCTTGTTGGGGCGGTGGCCGCAGCGCTTCTGTTGCACCTGGTCCTCTATGTGCACCGCGGCGGCGCCGGCTTTTTCCAAGCTGCGGACAGCGCGGGCGATGTTGAAGGCGCCGCCCCAGCCGGTGTCGATGTCCACCAAGAGCGGCAGCTCGGTTGCGTCGGTGATGCGGCGCACGTCGATCAGCACGTCTTCCAGCGTGGTGATGCCCAGGTCCGGAATGCCGCAGGAGCAGGCGGCTACGCCGCCGCCGGACAGATACAGGGCTTTAAAGCCGGAGTGTTCGGCCAGCCGGGCGGCGTAGGCGTTGACTGCGCCCACCACCTGCAAGGGCTGTTCTTGTGCTACCGCCTGACGGAAGCGTTGGCCGGGAGTGCTCATCGCGTTGGATTCCTTTGTTGCTGAGACGCGGCAAAGCCATGGCCGGGGAGGGCGGCCGCCGGAATCGCGAAGGCGGTTCCGGGAACTATTCGGCTTCGACCGTTATCTCTATGTCATTCAAGCAAGTGCTTGGTAGGAGTGTAAGGGCTGGTTTGCGCGCTGGCAATACGGTTAAAACAAATGTTCAAGTTTTGTTCGAGGTCTGTTATGTTTCGCTGCTGAATCGCGTGGGGGAACTCATCGCAAGCGCGGTGGTCTAGTCACAGTCCACAATAAACGACCACAAACACGACCAGTGGGCAAATCAGGGAGCATAACAACGACATGAGTGATCGGGATCTCGATCAACAGTTGGTGGAGCGTGCCCAGCGAGGTGAAAAAAGAGCTTTCGATCTGCTTGTTGCCAAGTATCAGCGACGTCTCGCCAGGTTGTTGTCGCGGTTCATCCGCGACGGCGCTGACATCGAGGATGTGACGCAAGAGGCGTTTGTCAAAGCGTATCGTGCCTTGCCGTCGTTTCGTGGCGAGAGCGCGTTTTACACATGGCTGTACAGAATCGGCATCAATACTGCCAAGAATTTCCTTAGCGCCTCCGGACGTCGTCCGGTGGTCAACAGCGAGATAGAGGACGAGGACGGCGAGAGCTTCGACATGGCGTCGCAGCTTCCCGACCTGAACACGCCCGAAACCGAGCTGATGAACAAGGAGATTCTGGCAACGGTCAATGCCGCCGTGGAGGCTTTGCCGGAGGAACTAAGAACCGCAATTTCGCTCAGGGAAATGGACGGTCTATCCTACGATGAAATCGCCAAGGTGATGGATTGCCCGATAGGCACCGTGCGCTCAAGGATTTTCCGGGCGCGCGAGGCGATTGCTGCCGAGCTCAGGCCTTTGCTGGATACGGCCAAGAACAGAAGGTGGTAGGTATGAAAGAAACGATATCCGCGATGATGGATGGCGAACTGGACGACTCTGACATAGCCAGAGCCATCGCTTCCATTTCATCTGACAAGCAACTGGATGCCGCCTGGGGCGAGTATCACTTGATTGGCGACGCGATGCGCGCCAACCGCATGGTTGCGCTCAATGTGCGAGAGCAGGTCGCCAGCCGGCTGGCGGACGAGCCCACGGTGCTTGCGCCGCGGCGCTGGCTGCGTCCGGCTCGCGCCCGCACCGCCGGCGCGGTGGCGCTGGCCGCCAGCGTCAGCTTCGCGGCGGTGGTGGGCTGGCAACAGCTTGCGCATCGCGGCGAGCCGGCCTCGCTGGTGGCGGACAAGGGCGTGCCGGTGCAGGTGGCTCAGCCGGCGCAAGCCAGCCAGCCCGAGCGCGACGACCCCTATCTGCTGGCCCATCAGGAAGTGACCTCCGAACAAGGCAATATGAAAGTATCCTACGGAAACGGAGCTCGCCGTTAAATGCGTGTAATTCCTCTGATCAGCTTGATGGTTGTGGCGGCGGCGCCTGCCGCCCATGCAGAGGATGACTGGCAGCTGCTGCGAAACGTGGCGGCTGCCGGACGCCAGCAGGCGCTGAACGGCACCTATCTGCACCAGATGAACGGCACGCTGGAAACCTTCCACATCGTCAGGGAAGGCCAAGGCGACGCCATGCGGGAGAAGCGGACGTCCCTGGACGGGCCTTCCCGCGAAATTGTCCGCAAAGGCAATGAGCTGGCCTGTTTCGCGCCGGACAAAAAAGCCTTGAACGCGGCCAAGATCAGCGCGATGCGCCTGTTTCCGGCCTTGCTGCCGGAGGACATGAGCGAGATCAATCAGTCGTATGCGCTCAAGCACGTCGGCAGCGACCGGGTGGCTCAGCGCGATTGCAATCTGCTGGAGCTGCGGCCCAAGGACCGGCAGCGCTACAGCCTGCGCATGTGCGTGGAGCCGCTGACCTCGCTGCCTTTGAAGATGGTGACCCTGTCGCCCAAGGGCGAGGCGGTGGAGCAGTTCACCTTCACCGACATCGACCTGACTGGCCCCAAGGACAAGCGCGCCTATCGGCCCAAGTTCGCGCAGAAATTCCTGCTGCGCTCGGGCGGCGCGACGATGCCGCCGGCCGGCGCGCAGGTGGACAACGACGTGTCCGGTCTGCCCAACGGCTTTCATTTGCTGCGCTCGGTGCAGCGCAGCCTGCCGGGCCAGGCGGGCAAGTCGGTGCGCCACATGGTGTATTCGGACGGCCTGGTGATGCTGTCGCTGTTCGTCGAGACGCAGCCGGAAGGCGCGCGTCTGGAGCGCAGCAGCAATCTGCACGGCGCCATCAATATGGCCACCGGTCCGCAGGGCAGCTACCAGCTGACCGCGGTGGGCGACATGCCCGAGCCGGCGATGATGGGGCTGTTGAAAGGGTTGAAAGTCAGCCTTAAGCCATGATGGCCATTCCCGCCGACGTTTCCGCAAGCCCGTCCGGAGGTTCGGCCTCCGGCGGCGAGCTTGCGCGAAGCGGGCCGGGCGGGGTTCGAGCCGGCGCCTTGTCGCCGGCTCGTCCGTTTTTCCTGGCGGCGAAGCGGCTGGGCGCCTGGCGCGCGGCCGCTTCGCCGCCGCAATCCCTCAGCCGGCTTCCGCCGGCGCGTCTCAACCACAACATATCAAGATGGAGCGCTCATGCCGGTTAAAAAACTGATTGTTTCCGCCATGCTGGCGGCCTCTATTATGGCGGGCTCGGCGCCCGCTGCAATGGCCGCGGAACTGCCGGACTTCAGCCAGATCGTCTCTAACGAGGGCAAGGCAGTCGTCAACATCAGCACCAAGTCCACGGTGCGCGAGGTCAGCAATGATCTGCCCGAGGGCATGAGCGGCGACCCCTTCTTTGAATTCTTCCGCCGTTTCGCGCCGCCGCGCGCCCAGGAGCGACAGGAATCGTCGCTGGGTTCCGGCTTCATCATTTCCGCCGACGGTTATATATTGACCAACGCCCACGTGGTGGCCCGCGCCGACGAGATCACCGTCAAGCTGACGGACAAGCGCGAGTACAAGGCCAAGGTGATAGGCTCCGACGCCCGCACCGACGTGGCGCTGTTGAAGATAGAGGCCGACAAGCTGCCGGTGGTGCGCCGCGGCGACGCCAATGCCTTGAAAGTGGGCGAAGGGGTGTTGGCCATCGGTTCGCCGTTCGGTTTCGAGAACACCGCCACGTCCGGCATCGTCTCCGGCAAGAACCGCATGCTGCCGGATGAAACCTTCGTGCCCTTCATTCAGACCGACGCCGCGATCAATCCCGGCAACTCCGGCGGACCGCTGTTCAACGCCCGGGGCGAAGTGGTGGGCGTCAACTCCCAGATCTTCAGCCGTTCCGGTGGTTTCATGGGCATTTCCTTCGCCATTCCCATCGACGTGGCGATGGACGTGGTGGCTCAGCTGAAGGCCAAGGGCCATGTCAGCCGCGGCAAGATCGGCGTGGTGATCCAGGAGTTGAGCCAGGATCTGGCCGCCTCCTTCGGCCTGGCCAAGCCGGCCGGCGCGCTGATCAACGCGGTGGAGCCGAACGGCCCGGCGGCCAAGGCCGGCGTCAAGCCCGGCGACATCATCCAGCAGGTGGACGGCAAGCCGGTGGAATCCGGCTCCGATCTGCAGCGGCTGATCGGCAGCATTCCGCCCGGCAAGCCGGTGACCTTGGGCCTGTGGCGCGGCCGCGCGGCCATCTCGGTCAAGGTGGTGCCGGTGGAGCAGCAGGATCAGGACCCGCGCTTGGCGCAGCGCGAATACCGCGGCTCGCAGCAGGAGCGGCCGTCCGAGCAGAGCTTCTCGCAGATCGGCCTGCGGCTGCAGGTATTGAACCCGGCCCAGTTGCAGCGCGCCGGCATCAAGTACGGCCTGCTGGTGCGCGGCGCCAATAATGTGGCGATGCGCGCCGGCATTCAGCCGGGCGACGTGATCGTGGGCATCGGCAGCGAGCCGCTGGCCAATGTCGAGCAGCTGAAGTCCGCCTTGTCCGCGGCCAAGAAGGGCTCGTCGATCGCGCTGCAAGTGCTGCGCCAGGGGATCACCCAGTTCATCCCGCTGCCGGTGGGCGACGGCAAGTGAAGCTGACGCTGTATTTCCGCGAGTACTGCAGCCTGTGCCATCAGATGCTGGCCGAGCTGCAGCCCTGGCGCGAGCGCTACGGCTTCGAGCTGGACGTCGTCGACGTCGACGCCGACCCGGAGCTGGAGCGCCGCTTCAACGAACTGGTGCCGGTTCTGATGGAGGATGAGACCGAAATCTGCCATTGGCGTCTGGATCAAGCCGCATTGGCTGCACATTTGGGCGAAATCGGCTAAAATCCGCGCCAGTGTGAGTTTATGTCGGGGGCACCTGGGTGCCCCCGCTTGCTGGATGGGCTGTCAACAGCCTGAGAGGTCGCAATCCTGATGATGAGCCGCTTTCATCAGGCCCGCGGCTTCCGTCAGCAGTTCCGGGCACGCTAGCGTGCCCTTATCTTTTGCTGGATATCATGAAAAACATTCGAAATTTCTCGATCATTGCCCATATCGACCATGGCAAATCGACCCTGGCCGACCGCTTCATCCAATTCTGTGGCGGCCTGGAAATGCGCGAAATGAGCGCCCAGGTGCTGGACTCGATGGACATCGAGAAAGAGCGCGGCATCACCATCAAGGCGCAGACCGCGGCCCTGAGCTACAAGGCGCGCGACGGCCAGATCTATCACCTGAACCTGATCGATACCCCGGGGCACGTGGACTTCTCCTATGAAGTGTCGCGCTCGCTGTCCGCCTGCGAAGGTGCGCTGCTGGTGGTGGACGCCTCGCAAGGCGTGGAAGCGCAGACCGTGGCCAACTGCTACACCGCCATCGAGCTGGGCGTGGAAGTGGTGCCGGTGCTGAACAAGATCGACCTGCCGGCCGCCGAGCCGGAACGCGTCAGCCAGGAAATCGAAGACATCATCGGCATCGAGGCCGTCGAGGCGGTGCGCGCCTCGGCCAAGTCCGGCATCGGCATCGAGGACATCCTGGAAGAAGTGGTCAACAAGATTCCGCCGCCGAAGGGCGATGCGGAGGGCCCTCTGAAGGCTTTGATCGTCGACTCCTGGTTCGACAACTACGTCGGCGTGGTGATGCTGGTGCGCGTGATCGACGGTTCGCTGAAACCCAAGGACAAGATCAAGTTCATGGCCACCGGCGCCGAGCATCTGTGCGAGCAGGTGGGCGTGTTCACGCCCAAATCCGTCCAGCGTCCGAGCCTGAACGCGGGCGAGGTGGGCTTCGTCATCGCCGGCATCAAGGAATTGAAATCGGCCAAGGTCGGCGACACCATCACCCTGGTGTCCAAGCCCGCCACCGAGGCGCTGCCGGGCTTCAAGGATGTGCAGTCCCAGGTATTCGCCGGCCTGTACCCGGTGGAAAGCCATGATTACGAGTCGCTGCGCGACGCGCTGGAAAAGCTGCAGCTGAACGACGCTTCGCTGAAGTACGAGCCGGAAGTGTCCCAGGCGCTGGGCTTCGGCTTCCGCTGCGGCTTCCTCGGCCTCTTGCATCTGGAGATCGTGCAGGAGCGCCTGGAGCGCGAGTTCGACATGGACCTGATCACCACCGCGCCCACGGTGAACTACGAGGTGGTGATGAAGGACGGCACGGTGGAAGTGGTGTCCAACCCGTCGCGGATGCCGGAAGCCGGCAAGTACGACGAGTTGCGCGAACCCATCATCACCTCCACCATCCTGGTGCCGCAAGACTATGTCGGCGCGGTGATGACGCTGTGCAATCAGAAGCGCGGCGTGCAGCGCAATATGCAGTACATGGGCCGTCAGGTGATGCTGACCTACGATCTGCCGATGAACGAAGTGGTGATGGACTTCTTCGACAAGCTGAAGTCCACCAGCCGCGGCTACGCCTCGCTGGATTACGAGTTCAAGGAATTCCAGAGCGCAGATCTGGTCAAGCTGGATGTGCTGGTCAACGGCGAGAAGGTCGACGCGCTGTCGCTGATCGTGCACCGCGCCTCCAGCATCTACCGCGGCCGCGAACTGGTGTCCAAGATGCGCGAGCTGATTCCGCGTCAGATGTTCGACATCGCGGTGCAGGCGGCCATCGGCGGCCACATCATCGCGCGCGAGACGGTCAAGGCTTTGCGCAAGAACGTGTTGGCCAAGTGCTACGGCGGCGACATCACCCGCAAGAAAAAGCTGCTGGAGAAGCAGAAGGCGGGCAAGAAGCGCATGAAGCAGGTGGGCAATGTGGAAATTCCGCAGGAAGCATTCCTGGCAATTCTTCAAGTAGGGGACAAATAAGTGGGCGGAAATCTGTTCTGGGTGTTTGTCGTGGCGGTGGCGATCGGCGGCATGCTGATCGCTTTTGGCGGCAAGAAGCAGGAGGGCGCCAAGGATTGGCCGCAGGCGGTGCAGTGGGGCTACCTGGCGGTGCTGATCGGCGGCTTCGGCCTGCTGTCCAACTATATGAGCTTCACCGCGGTGATGCTGGTCTTCGTGCTGATCACCGGCGCGGTATGGCTGGCGGACAAGCTGGTGCTGGCCAAGCGCCGCGTCGCCGAGACCCAGGCCGGCCATTTCGTCGATTATTCCCGCGGCTTCTTCCCGGTGATCCTGGTGGTGTTCCTGCTGCGCTCCTTCATAGCCGAGCCGTTCCAGATCCCCAGCAGCTCGATGCGTCCGGGCCTGGTGGTCGGCGACTTCATCCTGGTGAACAAATTCACCTACGGCCTGCGCGTGCCGGTGCTGAACACCGTGTTCGCGCCGGTGGACAAGGTGGAGCGCGGCGACGTGGTGGTGTTCAACTTCCCGCCCAACCCCAAGGTCAACTACATCAAGCGCGCCATCGGCCTGCCGGGCGACGTGGTCGAGTACCGCGACAAGCGCCTGACCGTCAACGGTAAGCCCTTGCCGGACGCCGACGACGGCAGCTACGAATACCTGGAGCAGGGCTTGATGATGGTCAACGCCAAGCGCTACAAGGAAACCATGGGTCAGCGCACTTACTCGGTGCTGAACAACGAAGGTTCGCCCACCGTGGCCTTGAGCCAGGTGCAGGACTTCCCGTTCCGCGACAACTGCCGCTATGATGACAATGGTTTCGTCTGCAAGGTGCCGGCCGGCCATTACTTCATGCTGGGCGACAACCGCGACAACAGCCTGGACGGCCGCTACTGGGGCTTTGTCGACGACAAGCTGGTGGTGGGCAAGGCCTTCATGATCTGGATGAACTTTGGCGACCTGTCGCGCATCGGCAAAACCATTCACTGATAAACGCAAGATCGCAAGCTCGGAGCGCATTATGCATTTCAGCCGTCAGAAGGGCCTGTCGCTGTTTTCCGTGTTGTTGGTGATGATCGTGCTGGGCGCGGTCCTGGTGCTGGGCATGAAGGTGATGCCGGTGTACTCGGAGTACGCCGAGGTGCGCCAGGCGATCACCGCCTTGTCCGTCCAGAGCAATGTCGGCGAGTCTTCCGTTCGCCGGGATTTCGACCAGCGGGCCGGCGTGGCCGGCATCGCCTCGATCAAGGGCGAAAACCTGGTGGTGGTGGCCGGCGGCAACTTCGTGTACATCCGCGCCGCCTACCAGCGCGAGGTGCCCTTGTTTTCCAATATCAGCCTGCTGTTCAAATTCGATACCCAAGCGGGCAAGCCCCCGCAATAAGCCAAGTGACACCAACCGACAATAGATTCCGGCGCCTGAGTCAGGCGCTGGATTACGCATTTCAGAAGCCGGAACTGCTGCGTCAAGCCTTGACGCACCGCAGCTACGGCGCCGGCAACAACGAGCGTTTCGAATTCGTCGGCGACAGCATCCTCAACTACACCGTCGCCCGCATGTTGTTCGATCAATTCCCCAAGCTGACCGAGGGCGAGCTGTCGCGGCTGCGCGCCAATCTGGTCAACCAGAACACCCTGGCCGAGATCGCCCATGAGTTGAAGCTGGGCGATTACCTCTACCTGGGCGAGGGCGAGCTGAAAAGCGGCGGCTTCAACCGTCCGTCGATTCTGGCCGACGCGCTGGAAGCCACTTTCGCCGCGGTCAGCTTCGACTCCGATTTTCTGCGCGCCGAGCAGGTGGTGCGCCGGCTTTACGCCGAGCGCGTGTCGTCCATCGACACCTCCCGCCAGGCCAAGGACGCCAAGACCCGCTTGCAGGAAGCGCTGCAGGCGCGCAAGCTGGCCTTGCCCAAATACCGGATACTGTCGCAAAGCGGCGAAGCCCATGAGCAATGGTTCCGCGTGGAGTGCGACCTGGGCGAGCTGGCGATAGGCTCCACCGGCGAAGGCGGCAGCCGCCGCGCCGCCGAACAGCAGGCCGCCGAAGCGGCGCTGGACCTGCTGGAACAAAAACTCGCTGCGAGCAAGAAACGTATATGACTGACATCCAATACCACTGCGGCTTCGTCGCCATCGTCGGCCGTCCCAACGTGGGCAAATCCACGTTGATGAACCATCTGATCGGCCAGAAGATCAGCATCACCTCGAAGAAGGCGCAGACCACGCGCCACCGCGTCACCGGCATCCATACCGAGAACAACGCCCAGTTCGTCTTCGTCGACACCCCGGGTTTCCAGACCTTTCACAAGGGCGCGCTCAACGAAACCCTGAACAAGAGCGTCAAGGACTCGCTGGGCAACGTCGATTGCGTGCTGTTCGTGCTGGAGGCGATGCGCTTCACCGGCGCCGACCGCGAAGTGATGGCGCTGCTGCCCAAACGCACCCCGGTGATTCTAGTGGTGAACAAGCTGGACAAGGCCAAGGACCGCGACGCGCTGCAGGCCTTCATCGCCGAGGTGCAGGCGGAATTCGCCTTCGCCGGCGTCGAAGTGGTCAGCGCCAAGCACGGCCAGCGCCTGAGCGAGCTGCTGGAGCAGGTGCGCCCGCATCTGCCGGAATCCATGCCGCTGTATCCGGAAGACATGGTCACCGACAAGAGCGAACGCTTCCTGGCCGCCGAGATCGTGCGCGAGAAGCTGTTCCGCTACCTGGGCGAAGAGCTGCCCTATGAAATGAACGTGGAAGTGGAAATGTTCGAGATGGACGGCGAGCTGCGCCGCATCCATATCGGCGTGCTGGTGGACAAGGAAAACCAGAAGCCCATCGTCATCGGTCGCGGCGGCGAGAAACTGAAGAAGATCTCCACCGAGGCGCGGATGGACATGGAAAAGCTGTTCGACGGCAAGGTTTTCCTGCAGGTCTGGGTCAAGGTTAAATCCGGCTGGGCCGACGACGTCCGCTTCCTGCGGGAATTCGGCCTGGACTGAAGCCCTCATGCACTATCATTTGGCGCCGTCCTGTTGGACGGTGATTTTTTCTCTGCAGCAAGGGCAGGAGATGCCCGGCAGCCGCGAGTTGCTGGAGCGCATCGCCAGGCTGGCGGCCTGCCAGGCCGGCTTCCTCGGCCTGGAGCGCGGCGAGCCGGGGCGGGAGACCGTGTCCTACTGGGACAGCGTCGAGGCCATCGCCGCCTGGCGCCAGTGCGCCGAGCGCCTGATCGCCCAACGCTACGGGCCGGAAGCCTGGTATCGGGTGTTCGCCTTCAACGTCAGCGCCGCAGCCGTCTGCCCGCGGCCGGCGGCTGGGGGCGCCGGATGAGCCAGCCGGGCAGGGTGGACCGCCAGCCGGCCTATGTGCTGCACGCGCAGCCCTACCGGGAAACCAGCTTGCTGGTGGAGGTGCTCAGCCGCGATCACGGCCGTTTCTCGGTGGTGGCGCGCGGCGCGCGCCGGCCGCGCGCCGATCTGCGCGGCCTGCTGCTGCCTTTCCAGCCGCTGACCCTGTCCTGGTTCGGCAAGGGCGAGCTGCGCACCCTGCACAGCGCGGACTGGGACGGCGGCGTGCCGCAGTTATCCGGCCTGCCGCTGATCTGCGGCTTCTATCTGAACGAGCTGATGATGAAGCTGACCGCGCGCGACGACCCCGAGCCGCGCGCCTTCGCCGTTTACGACGCCGCGGTGCGCGGCCTGGCTCGCCAGGGCGGCCTGGCGGCGGTGCTGCGCCGCTACGAGCTGCGGCTGATCCAGGTGCTGGGCTACGCGCCCAGTCTGCTGCGCGACGGCGACGGCGCGGAAGTGGACGCCGGCGCCGATTATTGGTGCCAGGGCAACGCCGCACCGGAGCGCGACGCAGGCCAGAGCCTGGAGCGCGGCTTGCGGCTCAGCGGCGCCAGCCTGTTGGCGATAGAGGCCGACGACTACGCGACGGCGGCCACCCGGCTTGAAGCGCGGGCGCTGATGCGAGTATGGTTGACCGCTTTATTGGGCGAGGAGCCGCTGGCTTCGCGCGAACTGTTACAGGCCGTCAATTCCCTGTCGGATTGAGGCCAAGCTATCGGGAGTGAATATGATTCTGTTGGGCGTAAACATCGATCACGTCGCCACCTTGCGTCAGGCGCGCGGCACCCGTTATCCCAGCCCGGTGGAGGCCGCGTTGGTGGCGGAAACCGCCGGCGCCGACCTGATCACTCTGCATCTGCGCGAGGATCGCCGCCACATCCAGGACGCCGACGTGGTGGCGATGCGCCAGGTGGTCAAGACCCGGGTCAATCTGGAAATGGCGATGACCGATGAAATGCTGGCCAATGCGCTGGCGGTGAAGCCGGAAGACGTGTGCCTGGTGCCGGAAAAGCGCGAGGAAGTCACCACCGAGGGCGGCCTGGACGCCATCGGCCACTTCGCCGACGTCAGCCGCTACACCTGCAGCTTGCGGGACGCAGGCATCCGCGTTTCCATCTTCATCGACCCGGACCGCGAGCAGATTCAGCGCGCCTGGGACGCCGGCGCGCGCGTGGTGGAGTTGCACACCGGCGCTTACGCCGACGCCCATGACGCCGCGGCGCGCGACGCCGAGCTGGCGCGCATCCGCGACGCCGCCGCCTTCGCCGCCGAGCTGGGCATGGTGGTCAACGCCGGCCACGGCCTGAATTACCACAATGTGCAGCCGATCGCCGCGATTCCGCAGATCGCCGAACTGAACATCGGCCACGCCATCGTCGCCCAGGCGCTGTTCGTCGGCTTCGCCGAGGCGGTGAGGGAGATGAAGGCGTTGATGGTGGCCGCGCGCGGCTAAACGCGGTGCCCACCGTCGTCACCCACGCCCTGGCCGGCGCGACGCTGGCCGGCCTGTGCGCGCCGCGGCCGCTGAGCGCGCCCGGCATGGCCGGCTGGCTGCTGCTGTGCGGCGCGGCGGCGATGTTGCCGGACCTGGACGTGATCACCTTCAAACTGGGCATTCCCTACGCCAGCCCCTGGGGGCATCGCGGCATTTCCCATTCGCTGACGCTGGCCTTGGTCGCCGGCGGCCTGCTGGTCGTGTTCGGGCGGCGCTGGTGGCGGCGGCTGGGCCTGGGGCCCATGCGCGCCTTCGCGGTGCTCAGCCTGGCGGTGGCCTCCCACGCGCTGCTGGACATGTGGACCGACGCCACCCATGGCCCGGCGCTGGCGATGCCCTGGCACCCAGGGCGTTTCTTGTTCGACTGGCGGCCGATAGAGGGCTCGCCGCTGACGCCTGGCCGCTGGCTGGGGGCCAAGGGGATCCGGGTAGTGAGTTCGGAGCTGCTTTACGTCTGGCTGCCCTGCCTGCTGCTGTGGCTGGCCCGCGCGGCGTGGCTGCGCGGACGCGGGGAGGGTGGGCGATGATTTACGGCATAGGCACCGATCTGGTGGAAATCGAACGCATGCGCGCGATGTTCCAGCGCTGGGGTTTCAAGCTGGGCCGGCGCATGCTGGCGCCGGCCGAGCGGCAGGCCTTCGTCGACAGCGCCGATCCGGCGCGCTTCCTGGCCAAGCGCTTCGCGGTCAAGGAAGCGCTGGCCAAGGCGCTGGGCACCGGCGTGCGCGAGCCGGTGTTGCTGGCGGCGATCTGGGTCGAGCATGACGAATGGGGCAAGCCCTTGTTGGCGCTAAGCCCCGAATTGGAACAATTTTTAAGCCAGCGCGGCGTGGGCGCGCGTCATCTGTCCATCAGCGACGAGCGCGGTTACGCGCTGGCTTTTGTGGTGCTGGAGCGCTCCGCGCCCGGCTAGAGAGAAAGTAGACCGATGCAGCAGACTCAACAGAGCGCGGCCTTGCCGCGCGGGCCGGTGATGGCGGGCGTGGCCGGCCTGCGGCTGACGGACGAAGAGAAGCGGCGCTTGTCGCATCCGCTGGTGGGCGGGGTGATCCTGTTTCGCCGCAATTTCCAGGACATTGAGCAGCTGAAGGCGCTGAGCGCGGAAATCCACGCGCTGCGCAGCCCGCATCTGCTGATCGCGGTGGACCACGAGGGCGGCCGGGTGCAGCGTTTCCTCGACGGCTTCACCCGTCTGCCGCCGATGCAGGTCTTGGGCCGGCTGTGGGAGCAAGACCGCGCGGCGGCGCTGGAGCAGGCGGAGAACGTAGGCTATGTGCTGGCGGCCGAGTTGTCCGCCTGCGGCGTCGACCTGTCCTTCACCCCAGTGCTGGACCTGGATTGGGGGCGTTGCGCGGTGATCGGCAACCGCAGCTTCCACCGCGATCCGGCCATTGTGGCGGAACTGGCCGAAGCGCTGCAGCGCGGCTTGGCGCGCGGGGGCATGTCCACCTGCGGCAAGCATTTCCCGGGTCACGGCTTTGTCGAGGGCGACAGCCATCATCTGATGCCGGAAGACGGCCGCAGCCTGGCCGAGCTGGAGGCGGACGATTTAATCCCCTTCGGCCGTCTGGCGGCGGCGGGCATGGGCTCTGTGATGCCGGCGCATGTGCTGTACCCGGCGGTGGACGCGCAGCCGGCCGGCTTCTCGCGGGTCTGGTTGCAGCAGGTGTTGCGCGGCCGGCTGGGTTTTGACGGGGTGATTTTCTCCGACGCGCTGGACATGGAGGGCGCGGCCGGCGCCGGCAGCTTCGTGCAGCGCGCCGATGCGGCCTTGGCCGCCGGTTGCGATATGGTGCTGGTCTGCAACGATCCGCGGCAGACTGATCTGATCCTGGCCAATCTGCGGCCGCCGGCGCAGCCGGACTTGGCGCGGCGGCTGGAGCGCATGGCCGGCAGGGCGGCGGATTGGGCGGCGGAACTGGCCGGCCCGGCCTTCGCCGCGGCGCGCTCCCAGGTGGAGCGTCTGAACATGCCGGCGGACGCGATGCGCGGGCCGGATGTGGGCGAGGCTAATTAGCGCCGCTGGCCATCATTGGCGGAAACACGGCCCGAGCGCATGGACGCCCGGGCCGTTGTCGTTTAGGGAAGCGTTTGCTTAAACAAACTGCACCGGCACGTAGAAGTCGCGCCCAGGGCGGCTGACCAGCACTTGCGGCTGGCCCTGAATCACCGCGCGGAAGGCGCGCGGCAGCCGGCGCCAGTCCATGAACTTCATCTTGATGCTGTCGTATTGCGCTTGAGTGTGTTCCATGGTGTTCTCCCGAAGGTTCAGTCCACTTTGTGGATGACGTTGGTGACGACGCCCCAGATATGGAAGGCGGCGTCTTCCGGCACCGGAATCGGCTGGAATTCCGGGTTTTCCGGCAGCAGGCGGATGCCGCCGGCGGTCTTCTCCAGCCGCTTCACCGTCAGCTCGCCATTGAGCGCGGCCACGACGACCTTGCCGTTGCGCGCTTCCGCCGCGCGGTCCACCACCAGCAGGTCGCCGTCGTGGATGCCGGCGCCCAGCATGGATTCGCCCTTGACCGTGACCAGGAAGGTGCTGCCCGGGCGCGGCGCCAGCCGGGCGTTGAGGTCCACGTCGTCTTCCTTGAGATCGTCCGCCGCCACCGGCGAGCCGGCCGGCACGCTGTTGGCGAACAGCGGCAGCGACAGTTCGCTGAGGTGGCGCGCCAGCGTGCGCACGTCGTCGGCCTGGGCGTTGTGGGCGGTGCGCCAGCTGCGGTAATCGTGCAGCCAGTCTTCCAGCACCGGCTTCAGCGGTTCCGGCACGCGGATGGCGACGGTCTTGTCGCCGCCGTAGCTGGACTTGCGGCCGGCGCCGCTGCGTTTGCCTCCGTGGCTCATGGCTAATCCTCTGTAATGCAAGCAGATTTGATTGTGTACATTATCAAACTCCAGGGCAAGTTTTTTTTGCGCGCGGCGGCGGCGGACGCAAAAAAGCCCGCTGGCGCGGGCGGGCTTCGGCGGGCAAGGCGGAGTGTCAGAGCTGGTAGAAGCAGCGGGCGCAAACCGCGCGGTAGCGGGCGTTGCCGCCGATTTCCACCTGTGGGCCCTCTTTGACGCGGCGGCCGTCGGCGTCGATGCGGATGTGCATGGTGGCTTTTTTGCCACATTCGCAAATGGTCTTGATTTCTTCGATTTCGTCGGCCAGCGCCAGCAGCATGCCGGAGCCGACAAAGGGCTCGCCGCGGAAGTCGGTGCGCAGGCCGAAGCAGATCACCGGGATGTTGCGGGTGTGGGCCAGCTCGTGCAGCTGATGCACTTGCTCCGGCGTCATGAACTGGGCTTCGTCGATCAGGATGCAGGCGGTCTGGCCGAAGTCCTCGGCCAGGAAGTTCATTTCCGGCGAGAAGGTGCGGGCTTCGCGCTGCAGATTGAGCCGCGAGGTGATCTTGCCGAAGCCGTAGCGGTCGTCCATCGCGCTGGTGAACAGCGCCACGGTCTTGCCCATGGATTCGTAGTTGTTGGCGATTTGCAGCAACTGGGTGCTCTTGCCGCTGTTCATCGCGGCGTAGCGGAAAAAGAGTTTTGCCATCGAAGGGGCCTAGGTGGGCTTGGGGCGTGTTAAAGATCGCCGCCGGTTTCCAGAACATAGCTGGCGCCGGCGTCTTGAGCCAGGTGCTGGGCGAGGTAGGGCAGCACTTCCCGCAGCGTCTGCGGCAGGGTCCACGGCGCGTTGAGAATGAACATGCCGCTGCCGTGCATGCCGAAGCCGTCGCTGGACGGCTTTTGCACGTGCAGCTCGGCGCGCAACCAGTTCTTGGCGCCCAGCTTCTTCATGTCCTTGGGCAGTTCCTTCATTTCCGCGCGCTGCAGGCAGGGATACCAGACGGCGTAGACGCCGGTGGCGAAGCGCTTCAGGCTTTCCTTCAGCGCGGTGATCACGTGCTGGTAGTCGCGCTTGTCCTCGTAGGGCGGGTCGATCAGCACCAGCGCACGGCGCGGCGGCGGCGGCAGAATCGCCTTGATCGCCTCGAAGCCGTTGGCCTGCTGGATCTGCACGCGGCGGCCGGCGTCGGCGAAGGTGTCGGCCAGCAGTTGGTGGTCGGTGGGGTGCAGCTCGAACAGGCGCAGCTTGTCGCTGGCCGGCATCACTTCCGCCGCGCACCACGGCGAGCCGGGGTAGAGCTTGAGTTCGCCGTCGGCGTTCAGCGTGCGCACCACCTCGACGTAGTTGGCGACGGCTTCCGGCAGGTCGTCGCGTCGCCACAGCCGGGCGATGCCGGATTCGAACTCGGCGTTCTTGGTGGCGTAGCCTTCCACCAGCGAGTAGGCGCCGGCGCCGGCGTGGGTGTCGATATACCAGTAGGGCTTGGCTTTCTGGCCTAGGTAGTTCAGGAGTTCGATCTGGATCAGGTGCTTGAGCACGTCGGCGTGGTTGCCGGCGTGGAAGGCGTGGCGGTAACTGAGCATGGCTGCGGGGTATGGCGTTCGTCAGCCGCGAATTGTACCGGATTCGGCGTGGCCGCGCAGCGCGTCCTCCAGCGCGGCGCGCCAGCCCAGCTGTTCGACCAGTTGCATGAAGTCGTCCGCCGGCGGCGCTTGCAGCAGCAGCGGCAGGCCGCTGTCCGGGTGGCTCAGCCGCATCGCGACGCAGGCCAGCAGCAGGCGCCGGCTGCCGAAGTGTTCGGCGAACATGCGATTGTGGCGGCCCTTGCCGTGAGTGGCGTCGCCGATGATGGGGTGGGCGATGTGCTTCAAATGGCGACGCAGCTGGTGGCGGCGGCCGGTGTGCGGGGTCAGCTCCAGCAGGCTGTAGCGGCTGCTGGGGTAGCGCTCGACTTCGATAGGCAGCTCGACGCGCGCCAGCGTGCGGTAATCGGTGACGGCGGCCTGCGGCGCGGTGTCCACGGTTTCACCTATCCATTCCAGGTCGTCCGGGCGCCGGCTCAGCGGGTAGTCGATATGGCCGGCGTCGTCGGTGTGGCCGCGGACCACGGCGACATAGCGCTTGTCCACCTGTTGGCGTTCGAACTGCCAGCTCATTTCCCGGCACATGTCCTTGTCCAGCGCGAACAGCAGCGCGCCGGAGGTGCCCTTGTCCAGCCGGTGCACCGGGTAGACCCGCTGGCCGATCTGGTCGCGCAGCAGCTGCACAGCGAAGCGGGTTTCATTGCGGTCCAGCGCGGTGCGGTGCACCAGCAGGCCGGAGGGCTTGTGGATGGCGATCAGCCGGTCGTCGCGGTAAAGAATGGGCAGCATGGGACGGGTGGAAACGGGTGGGGAAGGCCGGCATTGTAGGCGCAGCCGGCCGGCTTTGGAAGGCGGGCGATGCCGCTGTGCTGTAGTTTTATGTCTTACGCTTCCATTACGCGAAAACAACAGTGGTTTTACATGCCATCGGCGTTTTTGCGCGCGGTCCCGGGCTTTGCCGGCTTTCGTTGCGACATGATATTTCAAAGTAGAGAGGAAGTTGTTTACAGGCCATGGGTGCGTCATTACAATTCGCCGCGCTCAAACAAGAATGACAGGGCGGCGTCTGTGCCGATTGCGATCCCGTTTGCCATGGGATGGCGGCAGGACCGCTTCCGCGCAACCTGGCGTGTAGTTGCGACGCTACATGACGAAGGGTTGGCGGGCGCTTTGCTTCGCTGCACGGCACGGGAACCACAGGGGGTGATCGGCGTGCGGGTTGACCAACAAACTCCATAGAGTCATAGAGATGAAAATCCAGCTGAAACGAATGAGCTTTGCCGTAGCGGCCGCGGTGCTGTCCACCTCCGCCTTCGCCAAAGAGTTCTCGCCCGCCGTGGTCTACGACATGGCCGGCAAGTTTGACAAGAGCTTCAACGAGTCCGCGTACAACGGCGCCGAGCGTTTCAAGAAGGAATTCAAGATCAATTACCGCGACGGTCAGATCGCGTCCGAAGCCCAGAAAGAGCAGCTGCTGCGCAATATGGCGCGTCGCGACGCCGACATCGTGGTGGCGATCGGCTTCTCCTTCACCCAGGCTGTGGAGACCGTGGCCAAGGAATTCCCCAAGGTCAAGTTCACTCTGATCGACGCGGTGGCAAAAGGTTCCAACGTTCAAAGCATCGTGTTCAAGGAACAGGAAGGCGCCTTCCTGACCGGCGTGGCCGCGGCGATGGCTTCCAAGAGCGGCAAGGTGGGCTTTGTCGGCGGCATGGACGTGCCGCTGATCCGCGCCTTCGGCTGTGGCTATGTGCAGGGCGTCAAGTTCACCAATAAGAACGCCAGCGTGATCCAGAACATGACCGGCACCACCCCGCAGGCCTTCAACGACCCGGCGCGCGGCACTGAGCTGGCCAAGAGCCAGTTCGACCGCGGCGTGGACGTAGTGTTCGCCGCCGCCGGCGGCACCGGCCTGGGCGTGCTGCAAGCCGCCAAGGCCGCCGGCAAGTACTCCATCGGCGTGGACAGCAACCAGAACCACCTGTACCCGGGCTCGGTGCTGACCTCCATGGTCAAGCGCGTGGACGTGGCGGTGTTCAACACCTTCAAGGACGCCAAGAACGGTTCCTGGAAGCCGGAAGTGAAGATCCTGGGCCTGAAAGAGGCCGGTGTGGATTGGGCGCTGGACGCCAACAACCGCAAAGTGATCACTCCGGCGATGGAGAAGAAGATCAACGCCGCCAAGGCCGACATCATCGGCGGCAAGATCAAGGTGGTGGATTACCGCTCCAACAACAGCTGCCCGGTGCAATAAGCTGAGCTGAGTTTTCCCTGATCCGTTTCGGGGACGCAGGCACGATGAGCTTCATCGTGCCTGTTTGTTCATGCCGCAGCGGAATCAGATTGACCCTAACCAGGGAATATGAATAAGCATGACCGAGTTTGCCATTGAGCTGGCGGGCATCAACAAGAGTTTTGGTGCCGTCAAAGCCAACCGCGACGTCTCGATGAAAATCGCCAAGGGCACCGTCCATGGCGTCATCGGCGAAAACGGGGCCGGTAAATCCACGTTGATGAGCATTCTGTACGGCTATTACCAGGCCGACAGCGGCGCCATCCGGGTGAACGGCAAGGAAGCGCCGATCCGCAACAGCCAGGAAGCCATCGAGCTGGGAATCGGCATGGTGCATCAGCATTTCATGCTGGTGGACACCTTTACCGTGCTGGAAAACATCGTGCTGGGCGCCGAAGGCGGCCTGGTGCTGAAAAAAGGGCTGGACGAGGCCCGCGAGCATCTGAAAGAGCTCAACCGCAATTACTCGCTGGAGGTGGATCCGGACGCGCTGGTGGGCGATCTGGGCGTGGGCCTGCAGCAAAGGGTGGAAATCCTCAAGGCGCTGTACCGCGGCGCCGACGTGCTGATCCTGGACGAGCCCACCGCGGTGCTGACGCCTCAGGAAGCCGACCACCTGTTCCACATCCTGCGTTCGCTGAAGGCGCAGGGCAAGACGGTGATCCTGATCACCCACAAGCTGCGCGAGGTGATGGACATCACCGACGGCGTCAGCGTGATGCGCGCCGGCACCGTGGTGGCCAATGTCGCCACCTGCGACGTGGACAAGGAAAAGCTGGCCGACCTGATGGTGGGCCGCAAGGTCAGCCTGAAAGTGGACAAGGCCGAGCGCGAGCCGGGCGCGGCGGTGCTCAGCGTCAAGAATCTGTGCCTGACCGACGCGCGCGCGGTCAAGCTGCTGGACCAGCTGAACTTCGAAGTGCGCGCCGGCGAGATCGTCGGCATCGCCGGCGTGTCCGGCAACGGCCAGTCCGAGCTGTTGGAAGTGCTGGCCGGCATGCTGGAGCCCAGCGCCGGCGAGATGGTCTACAAGGGCGAGGACCTGCTGCGCCGCCGTTGCGGCGGTGAGCCGCGCGCCGCGCTCTACCGCAAGCTGGGCATCGCCCACGTGCCGGAGGACCGTTCGCGCGAGGGCCTGGTCAAGGCCTTCTCCAGCTATGAAAACGCCATTCTTGGCTATCACGGCGAAACCGGCCTGGGCCGCGGCCCGTGGTATTCGCGCAAGCGCTTGCTGGCGCGCACCCGCGACTTCATCCAGCAATTCGACATCCGTCCGGGCAACCCGCTGCTGCGCGTGGGCCTGCTCTCCGGCGGCAATCAGCAGAAAGTGGTGCTGGCGCGGGAAATCCACGCCAACCCGGACCTGCTGCTGATCGGCCAGCCGACGCGCGGCGTCGACATCGGCGCGATCGAATTCATTCACAAGCGGCTGGTGGAATTGCGCGACGAAGGCAAGGCCATTTTGCTGGTCTCGGTTGAACTAGAAGAAATCCTGGCGCTGGCCGACCGCATCCTGGTCATGGCCGGCGGGCAGATCACCGGCGAAGTGGCGGCCAAGGACGCCGACACCATTTCGCTGGGCCTGCTGATGGGGGGGCACAAGCATTGAAATTCGGACAACCTTCCACCTTGCCGCGCTGGGCGCAGCTGACGGTGCTGCCGGCGCTTAATCTGCTGGCGGCTTTGCTGGTGACCGGCCTGGTCACCTGGCTGATAGGCGAAGACCCTTGGGAATGCCTGAAGCTGCTGATCAACGGCGCCTTCGGCTACGGCGAGGGCATAGGCTATACCCTGTTCTACACCACCGGCTTCATCTTCACCGGCCTGGCGGTGGCCACCGCCTTCCACGCCGGCCTGTTCAATATCGGCGGCGAAGGACAGACCTATCTGGCCGGCCTGGGCGTCACCCTGGTGGTGCTGGGCTTCGACCACAGCCTGCCGCCGGCGGTGCTGGTGCCGCTGGCCATTCTGGCGGCGATGGGCTTTGGCGCGGCCTGGGCCTTTGTGCCGGGCTGGCTGCAGGCCAAGCGGGGCAGCCACATCGTGGTGACCACCATCATGTTCAACTTCATCGCTTATTCCTTGATGTTGTACCTGATCAGCCATCACCTGATCGAAGCCGGCTCGCAGAACCCGACCACCCGCGAATTCGGCCAGGCGGCCTGGATTCCCGCTATCCATGAAGTGGCGGCGCGCTTTGGCGTGGAGATTCCCACCTCGCCGCTGAACCTGACCTTCGTGATGTCCTTGCTGGCCGCCGCGTTGTTCTACCTGGTGGTGTGGCATAGCCGCTGGGGCTTCGAGCTGCGCACCGTGGGCACCAGCGAGCCGGCCGCGCGCTACGCCGGCATGAGCGTCAGCCGCGTCATCATCATCGCCATGTGCGTGTCCGGCGCGCTGTCCGGCCTGGCCGCGGTCAACGAGCTGATGGGCTCCGCCCACCGCATGAACGTGATGTTCACCAACGGCGTCGGTTTCGTCGGCATCGCCGTGGCGCTGATGGGCCGCAACCACCCGGTGGGCATCATCCTGTCCGCGCTGTTGTTTGGCGCGCTGACCCAGGGCGGCTCCGATCTGTCCTTCGAGAAGCCGATGATCACCCGCGAGATGATCATCTTCATCCAGGGCCTGATCATCCTGTTCTGCGGCGCGCTGGAAAACCTGTTCGAGCCGTTCATCGCCGGCCTGTTCAAGCGCAAGGACGACAAATAATGGAAATCTTCTTCAGTCTGCTCGATTCCACGCTGCGCGTGGCCACGCCGCTGATCCTGGCCGCGATGGCCGGCATGTTCTCCGAGCGCTCCGGCGTGGTGGACATCAGCCTGGAAGGCAAGATGCTGGTGGCGGCCTTCGCCGCCGCCGCGGGGGCCTTCGCCACCCAGAACCCGTGGATAGGCATGGCCTGCGGCATCGCCGCCTCGGTGGCGATGGCGATGATCCACGCCTTTGTCTCGGTTACCTACAACGGCAACCAGCTGATTTCCGGCATGGCGCTCAACACCGTCGCCTCCGGCATCACCCCGGTGCTGGGCCTGGCCTGGTTCCAGCAGGGCGGCAACACCCCGCAGCTGCCGGACGAGGGGCGCTTCCACGAGATCGCGCTGCCGTTCGCCAACGAATTGCGCGACGTGCCGCTGCTGGGCCAGCTGTACAGCAAGCTGCTGTCCGGCCACAGCATCCTGGTGTATCTGACCTTGTTCCTGATCGTGCCGCTGGTGGCCTGGGTGCTGTACAAGAGCCGCTTTGGCCTGCGCTTGCGCGCGGTGGGCGAGAACCCGCACGCGGCGGACACCGCCGGCATCTCGGTGGCCAAGGTGCGTTACACCGCCTTGTTCTGGGGCGGCGTGCTGTGCGGCATCGCCGGCACCTATCTGTCGGTGTACCAGACCGGCAGCTTCATCAAGGAAATGACCGCGGGCAAGGGCTTCCTGGCGCTGGCCGCGCTGATCTTCGGCAAGTGGAAGCCGCTGCCGGCGGTGCTGGGCTGCCTGGTGTTCGCTTTCGCCGACGCGATCCAGATCCGCCTGGAAGGCGTGGCGCTGCCGGGCATAGGCCAGATCCCGTCGCAAGCCATCGCGGTGATTCCCTATGTGCTGACCGTGCTGCTGCTGGCGGGCTTCGTCGGCCGCGCGGTGGCGCCCAAGGCGATAGGCATTCCCTTCGTCAAGAGCCGTTAACAGGCTTTTGAGCCAGGCCAGAAACCGCCAGAGGGCTTTGCCCCTGGCGGTTTTTTGTTTTATATCGCATACGGGAACCTTGCCGTCGTTTGTTATTCATAGTGATTCCTAATCTCAACTGTAATTGCGTACTCCGTCAGTTGTTCAGAAAATTTGAATCTTTTGCGCTAATAATTTCGCTATGACGGCAATGGGCGCGCTTTTATGATTAACGGGCATGACAAGGTTTAATTTGCCGCTCATTTGTAATAAGGAATTCGATGCAACGCTACAGCCCGACACAGATTGCCCTGCATTGGCTGATCGCGCTGTTGATCATTGCCGCCCTGATCATGGGCTGGTACTTCAACAGCATGCAGATCACCTCGCCGGCCAGTTTCAAACTGAAAGCCTCCTTGATCGCCTGGCACAAATGGGTGGGCATCAGCGTGCTGGCGCTGGCCGTGCTGCGCCTGATCTGGCGCGCGCGCCGCGGCGCGCCGGCGCCGCTGCCCGGGCAGCCGGCCTGGCAGCTCAAGGCAGCCGGCCTGATCCACTTGCTGCTGTACGCGCTGATGCTGGCCATGCCGCTGGTGGGCTGGCTGATGAGCTCCGCCAAAGGCTATCCGGTGGTGTGGTTCAACCTGGTGCAGCTGCCGGACCTGGTGGAGAAAAACGAAGCGCTGGGCCATGTGCTGGGCTGGACCCACGCGCTGATGGCTTACGCCATCGTCGCCATCGTTGGCCTGCACGCGCTGGCGGCGCTGAAACATCACTTTATCGATCGCGACGCCACGTTGGCGCGGATGCTGCCGTCCTGTCGCAAAGGAGATCCTCAAGCATGAAATTTCTGACTTCCCTCGCCCTGAGCGCCGCCGCGGCGCTGGCCATGGCGCCGGTTCAGGCCGCGCAAACGCTGAACGCGGCCAAGAGCACGCTGGGCTTTACCTTCAAGCAAATGAACGTGCCGACCGAAGGCCGCTTCAAGAGCTTCGCCGCCAACGTCAGCTTCGACGCGGCCAAGCCGGAAGCCGCCAAGGCGGTGTTCACCGTGGACTTGGGCAGCGTGGACGTGGGCAGCGCCGACGGCAACACCACGGTGCGCGGCGCGTCCTTCTTCAATATCGCCAGCCTGCCCAAGGCCACCTTCACCTCCAAATCGGTGAAGGCATTGGGCGGCGGCAAGTTCGAAACCCGCGGCACGCTGAGCCTGAAGGGCGTCAGCCGCGAGGTGGTGTCCACCTTCACCGCCGCCAGCGCGGGGAATGAAACCACGCTGCAAGGCAGCTTCCCGCTGCAGCGTCTGCAGTTCAAGGTGGGCGACGGCGCTTGGGACGACACCGAGGCGATCGCCGACCTGGTGACCGTCAAATACAAATTCGTTCTGACCGGCAAGTGATCTTGCCTTTCTTTACCCTGGAGAAAACCGACGTGACGACCAAAATGAAAACTCTGTTTGCCGCCGTGATGACGCTGGGCGTGCTGGGCAGCGCGCAAGCCGCCCCGGTCACTTACGAAGTGGACAGCTCGCACACCCATGCCGGCTATTCCTTGAGCCACCTGGGCTTTTCCACGCTGAGCGGCCGCTTCAACGACACCAAGGGCACCGTGGTGCTGGACCAGGCCAAGAAAACCGGCTCGGTGGACATCGTGATCAAGACCGCCAGCCACGACAGCGGCTGGGCGGCGCGCGACAAGCACATCGCCAGCCCGGACTTCCTGGACGTTGAAAAATATCCGACCATCACGTTCAAGTCCGACAAATTCACCTTCAACGGCGACAAGCTGGCGGCGGTGGACGGCCAACTGAGCCTGCACGGCGTGACCAAGCCGGTGACGCTGACCGTGACCAACTTCAAGTGCGTGGATGCCCACCCGATGGCCAAGAAGCCGTGGTGCGGCGCGGACGCCACCGCCACCATCAAGCGCAGCGAATTCGGCGTCGGCGCCTACGCGCCGGCGGTGGGCGACGATCTGCAGCTGAACATCACCATCGAAGCCGGCAAGAAGTAAGCGCATTCTTGCCCGGCGTTAAAAAACCCGAGTCGAAGGACTCGGGTTTTTTCATGGGCGCAGGCGGCGAAGCCTGTCAGGTCAGGCCCAGCACGATGGGGGCCAGCCAGTCGGACAGCCACATCACCAGCAAGGGGCTGATCACGGTCATGCCGCCGAACACCATCCAGGGCAGGCGCGCCTCCGGCTGGCGGCGCATCACGAACCACAGCGCGCGGTAACAGGCGTAGCTGACCACCATGATCAGCGGCGGAGCCATCAGGTAGGACAGCAGCGGTCGCCAGTCCAGCAGCCGCGAAAAGGCGACGATGCCGAGGTGCAGGCTGAGCTGGCTGGCCATCAGCGCCGCCAGCTGCGGCTGGCGTTCGGGGAAGGCCAGGCCCAGCCGGCTGACCTTCAAGCTGCTGGCGGACCACAGCACGGCCGCAATGCCCAGCCAGGCGTAGGCGTAACAGAAGGGCAGCAGCACCGGCGACAGCGCGGTGAGGAAAGGATCAGCGCGGAAGATCAGCGCCAGGATGAAGAACGACGCCGCGAAGCATAGCTGGGCGATGCCGTCGCGGCTGGCGATCAGCCGCCACAGAATGTGCAGGTAGAACAGCGCGACCAAGGCGAGCAGGAACCAACCGGTGGGCGTCGCCGTCATTGAGCCTCCAGTACGCGAACCAGAACGGCGGACACCTGCTCGCCAATCTGGGCCAGGTAATGGGTATGCATGTCGAAGGTGAAGCGTTGCGGATCGTCCGACGCCAGCGCCAGCAGGCCGAAGGCCTGGCCCTTGCCGTCGCGCAGCGCCAGCTGGGCGAAGGACTGCAGCACCGGCGCGGCGGGGAACCAGGCCAGCACGTCGTCGTTGACGTAGGGCCCGCAATAGGGCGCGGACAGATTGCGCGCCAGCGCGGCCACCTCGCTGCGGGCGTCGTAGGCCGGGCCGGCGGACTCCGCCGCCGGGTGCCACAGCCGCAGCGCCACGCGCTTCAGTTTGAAATGTTCGGCGAAGCAGGCCGGCAGCGCGCTCAGCACGTCTTGCAGGCTCAGGCAGGCTTGCAGCGTCAGCGCCAGTTGATGGGCGCTGGCGATGATGCGGTCGTTGGCTTCGCTGTGGCGGATCAACTGCTGCAAACGCGACTCCAGCTGGCGGTTGCGGTCCTTCAGGTCCAGCATTTGGCGTTCCGCCAAGGAGACCACCACGCGGTCCTGCGGCGCGCCGCCCGGCTTCAGGCCGAGGCGCTCGGCGTGATGGGCGAGAAAGTCCGGGTGTTGGTCCAAAAACGCCAGCACATCATCTGTCTGCATGATTTATAGCCCCCTATACGGCTGTGTTGTTGTTGCGAGCCCGCTGCCGTCTTGCGCCGACGGCGGGCCGTTAAATCTCGATTTCGCCCTGGAACACGGTGACGGCGGGGCCGGTCATGGTGACCGCGGCGTCGTCGGCCAGCCATTCCACCGTCAGTTCGCCGCCGCGGGTGTGCACCCGCACGCGCCGGTCCAGCAGGCCGCGGCGAATGCCGGCCACCACCGCCGCGCAGGCGCCGGTGCCGCAGGCCAGCGTTTCGCCGGCGCCGCGTTCGAACACGCGCAGACGGATTTCATCGCGGGCGAGCACCTGCATGAAGCCGGCGTTGACGCGTTCCGGAAAGCGGGGATGGTTTTCGATGGCCGCGCCGACGCGCGTCACCGGAGCCAGGGCTACATCTGCGACTACCTGCACCGCGTGGGGGTTCCCCATCGACACCACGCTGACCGACAAGGTCGCATCCTCGACTTGCAAATCATGGCATACCGCCTCGCGCTCGGCCTGGAACGGAATCTCGTCCGGGGCGAAGCGCGGCCGGCCCATGTCCACCCGCGCCTGGCCGTCGCCCAGGTATTCCGGCGCGATCACGCCCTTGGCGGTTTCCACCCGGATCCGCGATTTGGCGGTCAGGCCGCGGTCGGACACGAATTTGGCGAAACAGCGCGCGCCGTTGCCGCATTGCTCCACCTCGCCGCCGTCGTTATTGAAGATGCGGTAGCGGAAATCGTTGTCCGGAGAATGCGGGGGCTCCACCAGCAACAACTGATCGAAGCCGATGCCGAAATGGCGATCGCCCAGCTGACGGATGCGCTCCGCGCTCAAGGGGATGGTTTGACTCACGCCGTCGACAACCATGAAGTCGTTGCCGAGGCCGTGCATTTTGGTGAAGTGCAATTTCATTGGCGCGCCAGATCCTGCGTAAACAATCGGCCCGCAGCCGGGCCGGCGGTCGGGCGGCGGGCTGCGCGCGCCGAAGCGCGGACGGGGCCCCGCCGCCAATAAGGCAGGTTAGCACAGTGGCGTAGATAGAGGTACAGGCGCGCGCTCAGGCGCTGGTCAGCGGCTTGCCGGGCGCGGCCGCGGCGCCGGCGTAGGCTTGCAGGGCCGCGCTGGACGCGGCTGTTTGCGGCATGGCCTCGTCGCCGGTCTGGACGGAGGCGGCTTGCGCGTCGGAGGCGGCGGACTGGCCGACATCGTCGATCAGCGAGCCGGAGGAAGACGTCGGCGCGTTTTGTCCGGTGGCCAGCTTGAGCGTGTCCTCGGCGGCGTCGCCGGGCTGACTGAGCTTGAGCTGCATTTGCATCAGCAGCAGCCGCACCAGCGCGGCCATGTCCAGGCGCGGGCGGCTGGCTTGAGCGGGTTCCGGCGTCGGCTCCGGGGCGGCCGGCGCAAGCTCGGGGTCGAAGGCGGCGGCGTCCGCCGCGCGGGGTGCTGGGGAATAAGAGGGCGGGTTTATCGGCGTGGAATGGATTTTCATCTCGGCTTAAAAAAGAATGAGCCGGACCCGGCGTCAGCCGCGGTCCGGCGGGGAAGGGGCGTTCAGCCCGCGGAGGCTTGCGCCTGGCCGGCGTCGCCGTTATTGGCCTGGTAAGCGGCCAGCGCCGCCTGAACCTGCGCGCCGCCATGGTGATGGTGGCGATGGTGGGGGGGCTGGCTTTGCGCCGCCGTCTGCAAGCTTTGCTGCAATTGCTGGTAATCCTGTTGCGCCTGGCTGAGATTGCCGCTGCTCAGATCCTGGCCCAGGGTGTTGAACAGCGAGTTGGGCGAGGAGGCCGAGGCGGCGCCGGTCAGCGCGCTCAAGGCGTCGCTCGCGCTGCTATCGCCGGAGCCGCCGAAACTGCTGGCTTGCAACTGACTGAGCATCTGCTGGAACAGCACTGCCAAGTTGTCGCTGGAACTGGTCTGGCTAGAGGCGGCGTCGCTGTCGCCTACGCTGCCGTCGGTCCGCATGGCGTTGACCAGGCTGGCGAAATCCTGCCCGCCGCCGTTCGACGCGCTGGAATCGCCTGCCGTGTTGCCGGACGCCGCGGTCTGCAGGCTGGCGAGCGCCTGCTGCGCGCCGCTCAGATCGCCTTGCCGCACGTCGTCGATCATGGTCTGGAAATCCTGGCGGCGCTGTTGATGAACCGCCCGCCGTTGTTGCCAGGCGTTGCCGCCGGCGTCGATGCTGCTGGTATTGCTGACTGACATGGATGTTCTCCCGCAAAGTCATGATGGAGTTGTCGGTCGTGAGCCTCACGGAGCAGCTCGACTTCCATTGTCGGTCCGGTTCCGGCGCTTTGCCGGCGCGGGCGGCAATCCATGCCGCCGCAGCGGAGGGAATTGCCGTCTGGCGGCGAATTTGGCCTGTTTTCGCGTCAGAACAAGGACTTGACCCGCTGTTAGACGCAAAGGGCGTGCCAGCAAGGCGGGGAGATTCTGTTAATTTCCGTGAGACATTCTGTCGTGTTCAGATGGTCTTGTTATAAACAAGTCAGCCCTCTGAACCGCCGGGATGCCGTCATGCGTTTTGCCATTACCTTGTCCGATCGTTTCAAGCCGGTGCTGGACGTGTTCCTGCACGCCGGCTGGCAGCCG
The DNA here is from genome assembly GCF_001043705.1 of Chromobacterium sp. LK11. Taxonomy (NCBI): domain Bacteria; kingdom Pseudomonadati; phylum Pseudomonadota; class Betaproteobacteria; order Neisseriales; family Chromobacteriaceae; genus Chromobacterium; species Chromobacterium sp. LK11. The sequence goes on along the minus strand of NZ_LDUR01000001.1, from coordinate 53,680 downwards.
TTGAAGTTGTTCTGCACCCCGGTGGACCATCGCATGCATCACCACAAGGAGTCGCTGGCGGCGGCGGAGCGCCTGGGCGTGCCGGTGCAGCTGTCGCGGATGCGCGAGCGCGACTTGCTGGAGCTGGCGGAGCAGGATTGCGAAGTCTTGCTGGTGGCCAGCTACAACTGGCGGGTGCCGGACTGGGAGCCTTATCTGAATTACGCGGTCAACTTCCACCCGTCGCCGCTGCCCGTCGGCCGCGGACCTTACCCCATGGTGAGGGCGATCCTGGACGGCCATCGGCAATGGGGCTGCAGCTGTCATCAACTGAGCCGGGAAATGGACGCCGGCGATGTGCTGGCGCAGGAGCAGTTTGCGCTGCGCCCGGACGAAACCCATGAATCGCTGGACGCGAAACTGCAACTGGCGCTGTACCGGCTGGCGGGGCGAGTGGCCGGCGACTTCGCCTCCTTGTGGGATCAGGCCCAGCCGCAAGGCGAGAACAGCAGCTATTGGCCGCTGTGGCGGGACGAAGAGCGGATGCTGGACTTCAGCCTGCCGGTGGAGGACCTCATGCGCCGAGTGCGCGCCTTCGGCGATTTCGAATGCCTGGCCGCGGTCAACGGCGTCACCGTGCACGTGCACCGCGCGCAAGCCTGGCGCGAGAGCCACGCCTATCCCCCGGGCTCCTTGATCCTGTCCAATGCGCTGAGCCTGTTGGTGGCCGCCGCCGACGGCATGGTGCTGATCAGCGAATGGAGCCTGAACCCGCCCGGCGGCGTCAGCGGCCGGCTGCGGGGATGAGGCGCGGCGTCTCAGCCGCGCCTGGTTTCTGTCTTACTTCTTCACCTTGAACGCTTCCAGTGCCGCCCGCGCCGCGGCGGCGATCACTTCGTTGCTGTGCTTGGCTTCTTTCTTGGCGTGCTTGGTGTAAACCGCCAGCACGATGGGCGCGCGCTTGGGCGGCCAGATCACCGCGAAGTCGTTGGCGGTGCCGTAGACGCCGCAGGTGCCGGTTTTGTCTCCCACTTCCCAGCCGGCCGGCACCGCGGCGCGGATTCTGGCGTTGCCGGTGGTGTTGCCCTTCAGCCAGTCTGCCAGTTGTTGGCGTTGCGCTTCCGGCAGCGCCTTGCCCAGCGCCAGTTTTTGCATGCTTTCCGCCACCGCCTTGGGGGTGGAGGTGTCGCGCGGGTCGCCGGGGATGGCGGAGTTCAGTTCCGGCTCCAGGCGGTCCAGGCGGAAGCTGGCGTCGCCGATGGAGCGCATGAAGGCGGTCAGGGCGGCGGGGCCGTTGATTTCCTTGAGCAGCAGGTTGGCCGCGCCGTTGTCGCTGTATTGCACGGAGGCGGCGTTGAGCTCGGCCACGGTCATGCCGTTTGCCTGCTGTTTGGTGGTAATCGGGGACCAATTAGGCAGAGCCGTCTTGCTGTAGCGAATGCGCTTGTCCAGCAGGCCGGGTTGTTGTTGGCTTTGCGCCAGCACCCCCGCCGCCAGAAAGCCTTTGAAGGAGCTGCACAGGGGAAAGCGCTCGTTGGGGCGGTTGGCCACGGTGGCGCCGGAGCCGGTGTCGATGGCGTAGACGCCGATGCTGCCGCCAAAATCGCGTTCCAGTTTGGCCAGCTTGTCGGCGGCGACGGCGAGCGGATCGGCCGCCACGGCCTGGGTCAGCGGTGCGGCCAGCGATGCGAATAAAATCAGATGCTTGAACATGGTTTGCTTCCTTCTGCCTGGTTGAGAGTGTGGCGCTATCCTGATGGCGAAGGCTTGGGCTGTAAATCGCGGAAACTGTAACGTCTGTAACTTTTCGCGCCAGAGGCGGCGTTGAAACAGGGTGCCGCCGCCTGGCGTCAGCAGGCGCGCTTGGGCGAATTCTGGAAGTGCGCGGCGGAGGGGCGAGGGTATAAAGCGGCATTCGCCATTTCGCTTGTAGGATCTTCATGCCGGACCTGATCGCCTTTCATCGCTGTGTCGCGGAGCTGTTGCAACACCTGGGTTTTGACGCGCCGGAGCTGGCCGCGGATCAGGAGGTGCTCAGTCTGCAGCTGGAGCAGCGCTTTTCCCTCCATTTTGTTTATCTCGATCAGGATAGCTGGTTCATGCAGGCGGACCTTGGCGACGCCTTGCCGTCTCCCGGTCCCGCTGTGTTGGCGCAGGCTTTGCGCCGCAATCAGCTGGCGCTTCAAGCTTGGCAGCCGGTGGTGAGCCTGGATCAGGACGAGCGGCTGAGTTGCTGGCTGCGGCTGCCGTGCCAGGGTTGCGATTTGCCGTCGATGGCGGCCGCTCTGGACGCGGTGATTGTCTGCGCTGAGGAACTGTTGTCGGCGGAGGACGAGCTTGTCGTCTGTTAAGCCGCTGCTCCGCATATAAGTCCTGAGTGGCGTGCTCCCGCATGGGAAGCACGCCGTTTGGCTTTCTTTCCGCCCGCGACGCCGGCGCCTTGACGCTGCTTGTCCGGCTCAGTACCCTGTGGCTCGCGCTGCGCCCAATCACGCCGCGCCGGGTTTGGAAGCCCAAAATCGTTTTGACCGCAGACAGGAAGTGCCCGCTTTGGCACTTCCACGTCTGCCGCCACGCATGCCCATTCCGGGCGGGCCGTGGCAGGGAGCCTTAACTGGCTACCGGTCTTTGGTCAAACGAACCGGTCTTCCAACCTTGTCACGTGCCTGCTCAAACCTGCTGCACGAGCGGGCCTTCTCTCCGGAAACGACTTGGAGGCCGCGATGCGATTCTTCCTTTTTTTCCTTTCTCTGTCCCTTGATCCGCTGTCCTGGCTACAGGAGGCTTGGCGATGACTTCCTTGTGCGATGTGAACGAGCGGCGGCGCTTGCTGGGCGAGGTGCTGGACGCCAGCCAGCTGGGGCTGGAGGCTTTGGATTTGGTGATCCCCGCGGTGGAGGCGGCGGAGCGCTTGTGCCTGAGCCTGGGCTCCGAGGACGGCGAGCCCATTGCCGGTTTGTGCCGCTTGGTGCGCTGGGCGATGGAGGACTATCACGGCATGCTGGACAATGTTCGCGAGGAAGCGGCCACGGCCTTGAACCATGCGGTTTGACAGAGGCTGCGCTTGCGATCTCGCGACCCAGAGCGAAACAAGGCGCGAAGCACCGAGACCGCTGGCGGGTATCGCCTACGGCTCCTCCCACCCTACGTGTGGCGCCGGTCATGGGTAGGGTGGGAGGAGCGCAGCGATACCTACGCGGAGGTTATTTGCAGGGGTTGGAGCGTCTTGGATGCAGGGCTTGTTTATAGCTGCCAGGTAATCGCAAACCGCGCGCGTCTCCTGTCAGCCGCTCCACGGCCCAGAGCGAAACGGCGGTGCTGGAGCGGGCGAAGTATAGGGATCGCTGGTGGGTATCGCCTACGGCTCCTCCCACCCTACGTGTGGCGCCGGTCATGGGTAGGGTGGGAGGAGCGCAGCGATACCCACGCGGAGGTTGTTTGCAGGGGGTTGGAGCGTCTTGGATGCGGGGCTTGTTTATAGCGGCCAGATAATCGCAAACCGCGCGCGTCGCCTGTCAGCCGCCTCGCGGCTCAGGGTGAAAGAAGGCGTTGCCGGAGCGGGCGAAGCATAGGGATCGCTGGTGGGTATCGCCTACGGCTCCTCCCACCCTACGCGCGGCCGCCGGTCATGGGTAGGGTGGGAGGAGCGCGGCGATACCCACGCGGAGGTTGTTTACAGGTGGGTGGAGTGTCTTGGGTGTGGGGTTTGTTGGCAGCGGCCAGATAATCGCAAACCGCGCGCGTCTCCCGTCAGCCGCTTCGCGGCTCAGGGTGAAAGAAGGCGTTGCCGGAGCGGGCGAAGCACCGAGACCGCTGGCGGGTATCGCCTACGGTTCCTCCCACCCTAAGCGCGGTCGTTCGTCACGGGGCGGGTGTCGCCTCCTGCCAGCCGCCGCCCAGCGCGGCGATCAGTGCCACGCTGGCGGCGTATTGCCGGTTCTTCACGTTCCACAAGGTAGTTTCCGCGTTGATGCGGCTGCTTTGCGCGGTCAGCAGATTGAGGTAGCTGACGGTGCCGGCGCGGTATTGGTTCTGGGTGATGGTTTCCGCGCGCCGGGCGGCGTCCAGCGCGGCTTGTTGCGAGGCGGCTTCTTCGCCCAGCAGCCGCTGCGCGGCCAGGTTGTCTTCCACGCCCTGGAAGGCGGACAGCACGGCCAGGCGGTAGCCGGCGACGCTGGCGTCGTAAGCGGCGATGGCTTGTTCTTTCTGGGCGCTGCGCAGGCCGGCGTCGAACAGGCTGAGCGCCAGCGCCGGGCCCAGCGACCAGACGCGGTTGGGCAGGCTGACCCAGTCTGCGAAGCTGGCGCCGCGGTAGCCGCCGCTGGCGGACAGGGTGAGGGTGGGGAAGAAGGCGGCCTGGGCGACGCCGATTTCGGCGTTGGCCTGCGCCACCGCGCGCTCGGCGGCGGCGATGTCCGGGCGGCGTTCCAGCAGTTGCGAGGGCAGGCCGGCGGGGAGGCTGGGCAGCCGCGGTTCGGCGCCGGCCGCCGGCAGGCTGAAGCTGGCCGGCGTCTGCCCCAGCGCGGCGGCGATGGCGTGTTCCAGCTGGGCGCGGGTCAGCTGCTTGTCCGCCCGTTGCGCCTGGGCGCTTTGCCATTGGCTTTCGGCCTGGGCCACGTTGGCGTCTGAGACGATGCCGGCCTGGTATTGATTGCGGGTCAGCTTCAGCGTTTCCGCCAGCGCTTGTTCATTGGCCTGCAGTTGCCGCAGTTGCAGGTCGGCGACGCTGATTTGCAGATAGGCGGTGGCCAGCTGCGCCTGGGTGCTGAGGCGTATCGCCGCCAGTTGCGCGGCGCTGGCTTGGGCTTTGGCGGAGCCGGCGTCCACCGAGCGGCGCAGCCCGCCCCACAGGTCCAGTTCCCAGCTGGCGTTGGCGCTCAGGTTGTAGCTGGTGGAAGCGGCTTGGCCGGGGGAACTGACGCCGCGGCTTTGGCCGGCGCTGAGGCCCAGGCTGGGGAAGAGCCCGGCTTCGGCCTGTTTCAGCAGCGCCTGGGCCTGGCGGTATTGCGCTTCGGCCTGGGCGATGCCGGGGCTTTGCCGGTTCAGGGTGTCCATCAGCTGGTCCAGCCGCGGGTCTTGGTAGATGCGCCACCAGTCGCCGCGGGGGATAGCGTCTTGCGGCTGGGCGCTTTTCCAGCGGCCGTCTTCTTTGTAGGCGGCCGGCACGTCCAGCTTGGGTTTGGTGTAGTCCGGGCCCAGCGCACAGCCGGCCAGCAAGAACGCGCAGGCCAGCGTAAGGCTTTGTGTTTTCATGGGTTTCATTCCTCGGCTCCGCGGTTCAGCGCGGCGCGCGCGGGCCGCCAGCGGCGGCACCACAGCCGGAAGCGGTCCAGATACAGGTAGACGACGGGGGTGGTGTACAGGGTCAGCAGCTGGCTGAGCAGCAGGCCGCCGACGATGGAGATGCCCAGCGGGGTGCGCAGCTCGGCGCCGTCGCCGCGGCCCAGCGCCAGCGGCAGCGCGCCGAACAGCGCGGCCAGCGTGGTCATCATGATGGGGCGGAAGCGGAGCAGGCAGGCCTGGCGTATCGCCTGTTCCGGCGTCATCTGCTGTTCGCGCTCGGCGTTGAGCGCGAAGTCTATCATCATGATGGCGTTCTTTTTGACGATGCCGATCAAGAGCAGCACGCCTATCAGCGCGATGACGTTGAATTCGCCGCCGGTGGCGATGATGGCGAGCAAGGCGCCGACGCCGGCCGAGGGCAGGGTGGAGAGAATGGTGACCGGGTGCACCACGCTTTCGTACAGCATGCCCAGCACGATGTAGACGGCGATCAGCGCGGCCAGAATCAGCAGCGGCTGGCTGTCCAGCGAGGCCTGGAAGGTCTTGGCGCTGCCCTGGAAGCTGCCGTGGATGCTGCTGGGCAGGCCTACGCCGTCCAGCGCCTGATTGATGGCGTCGGTGGCGTCGGACAGCGCGGCGCCCGGCGGCAGGTTGAAGGAGACGGTGGCGGCGGCGAACTGGCTTTGGTGGTTGACCGACAGCGCGGTGTTGCCGGGCGCCCAGCGCGCGACGGCGGACAGCGGCGTGGGCTGGCCGCCCGGCGTCTGCAGGAAGATACTGTCCAGCCCGTCCGGGCCTTGCCAGTATTGCGGCGCCACTTCCATCACCACGCGGTATTGGTTGAGCGCGTTGTAGATGGTGGACACCTGGCGCTGGCCGAAGGCGTCGTTGAGCGCGGCGTCCACCTGGGCCTGGGTCAGACCCAGCCGCGCCATGGCGTCGCGGTCGAAGACCAGGGTGGTTTGCAGGCCTTTGACTTCCTGGTCGGTGTTGACGTCGGCCAGCATCGGCAGCTTCATCAGCGCTTGCTGCACCTTGGGCGTCCATTCGCGCAGTTCCGCCAGGTCGTCGCCTTGCAGGGTGTACTGGTACTGGGCGTTGCTGGAGCGGCCGCCGATGCGGATGTCCTGCACCGCTTGCAGGAAGAGCTGGGCGCCGGGTTCGCGCGCCAGGGTCTTGCGCAGCCGGGCGATGACCTGGTCCGAGCTTTCCTGGCGTTGGCCCAGCGGCTTGAGGCTGACGAACATATTGGCGCTGTTGCGCTGGCCGCCGCCGGTGAAGCCCAAGACTTTGTCCACCGCCGGGTCCTGGCTGACCACGGTGATGAAGCGCTGCAGCTTTTGCTGCATGGCCTGGAAGGAGATGTTCTGGTCCGCGCGTATCATGCCGCTGAGCCGGCCGGTGTCCTGCTGCGGGAAGAAGCCTTTGGGCACCGCCAGGTAGAGGTAGACGTTGAGGCCTATGGTGGCGGCCAGGATCAGCATCATCAGCGGGCCGTGGCGCAAGGCCCAGTCCAGGCTGCGGCGGTAGCCGTCCAGCATGGCGTCGAAGACGCGCTCACTCCATTGAAACAGCCGGCCGGGCGGCCGTTCTTCGCGCGGCTTGAGCCAGCGCGCGCACAGCATGGGCGTGGTGGTCAGCGAGACCAGCAGCGACACCAGGATGGCCACGGACAGGGTGACGGCGAATTCGCGGAACAGCCGGCCGATGACGCCGCCCATCAGCAGGATGGGAATGAAGACGGCGATCAGCGAGACGCTCATGGACAGCACGGTGAAGCCCACTTCGCGCGCGCCGCGCAAGGCGGCCTGCATCGGCTTCATGCCGTCTTCGATGTGACGGGAGATGTTTTCCAGCACCACGATGGTGTCGTCGACGACGAAGCCGGTGGCGATGGTCAGCGCCATCAGGCTGAGGTTGTTGAGCGAGAAGCCGGCCAGGTACATCACGGCGAAGGCGCCCACCAGGGACACCGGCACGGTGATGGCGGGAATGGCGGTGGCGCGGCCGTTGCGCAGGAACAGGAAGACCACCAGGATGACCAGGGCCACCGAGATCAGCAGCGAGCGCTCCACTTCCTGCAGCGAGGCGCGGATGGTGGGGCTGCGGTCCATCACCACCTGCATGTTGATGGCGGCGGGGATGGAGGCCTGCAGCTGCGGCAGCAGCGTCTTGACCCGGTCTATGGTTTCGATGATGTTGGCGCCGGGCTGGCGGAACAGCATCAGCATCACCGCCGGCTGCCGGCCCAAGAGGCCGGCGTTGCGCAGGTCCACCACCGAGTCCTTGACCTCGGCCACGTCGGCGATGCGCACCGCGGCGCCGTCTTTGTAGCTGACGATCAGCGGCAGGTAGTCGCTGGCCTTGTTGGCCTGGTCGTTGGCCTGCACTTGCCAGTGGCGCTCGTCGTTTTCCAGGAAGCCCTTGGGACGGTTGGCGTTGGTGCCGGCGATGGCGCCGCGCACGGTTTCCATGCCTATGCCGTAGTGGTTGAGCTGGCGCGGGTTCAGCTCCACCCGCACCGCCGGCTGCGCGCCGCCGCCCACGTTGACGTCGCCTATGCCTTCCACCTGGGCCAGCTTCTGGCCGAGTATGGTGTCGGCGGCGTCGTACATCTGGCCGCGGCTCAGGCTGTCCGAGGTCAGCGCGATGATCATGATGGGCGCGTCGGCGGGATTGACCTTGCGGTAGGTGGGGTTGGACGGCATGCCGGTGGGCAGCAGGGAGCGCGCGGCGTTGATGGCCGCCTGCACGTCGCGCGCGGCGCCGTCTATGTCGCGGTCCAGCTCAAACTGCAGGGTGACGCGGGTGGAGCCCAGTGAGCTGGACGAGGTCATTTCGGTGACGCCGGCGATGCGGCCCAGCGCGCGCTCCAGCGGGGTGGCCACGGTGGCGGCCATGGTTTCCGGGCTGGCGCCGGGCAGGCGCGCGCTGACGGAGATGGTGGGGAAGTCCACCTGCGGCAGCGGCGACACCGGCAGCAGCTTGAAGGCCAGCATGCCGGCCAACAGGATGGCCAGGGTCAACAGGGTGGTGGCCACCGGCCGGCGGATGAAGGGGGCGGACGGGATCATGCTTCGCCCTCGGCGCTCAGTTCCGGCTTGGCCTTGCGGCCGAGGCGGCGCGCCAGCCGGTCAAAGGCCAGGTAGATCACCGGGGTGGTGAACAGGGTGAGCACCTGGCTGAGCAGCAGGCCGCCCACCATGGCCACGCCCAGCGGCTGGCGCAGCTCGGAACCCATGCCGCCGCCCAGCATCAGCGGCAGCGCGCCCAGCAGCGCGGCCATGGTGGTCATCAGGATGGGGCGGAAGCGCAGCAGGCAGGCCTGGTAGATGGCGTCGCGCGGGCTCATGCCGCGTTCGCGCTCGGCCTCCAGCGCGAAATCTATCATCATGATGGCGTTTTTCTTGACGATGCCGATCAGCAGGATGATGCCGATGATGGCGATCACCGACAGATCGTTGCCGGACAGGAGCAGGGCCAGCAGCGCGCCGATGCCGGCGGAGGGCAGGGTGGATAAGATCGTAATGGGATGGATATAGCTTTCGTAGAGCACGCCCAAGACGATGTACATGGTGACGATGGCGGCCAGGATCAGCCACAGGGTGTTGGACAGCGAGGCCTGGAAGGCCAGCGCGGCGCCCTGGAACTTGGTGTCTATGCTGGCCGGCAGGCCCAGTTCGGCCTCGGCCTGGCGGATGGCGTCCACCGCCGCGCCCAGCGAGGCGCCTGGGGCCAGATTGAAGGACACGGTGGCGGTGGGGAATTGCCCCAGGTGGTTGATGGCGAGCGCGGTGGGGCGCTCTTCTATGCTGGCCACCGCGTCCAGCGGCACCGGGCCGCCGTTGGCGGTGGGCACGTACAGGCTCTTCAGCGACAGCGGGTCCTGCTGGTGCTGCGGGTCCACTTCCAGCACCACGCGGTACTGGTTGGTCTGGGTGAAGATGGTGGAGATCAGCCGTTGGCCGAAGGCGTCGTAGAGCGCGTTGTCGATGGCGGCGGTGCTGACGCCCAGCCGCGCGGCGGCGTCGCGGTTGATGTTGACGTAGGCTTGCAGGCCCTGGTCCTGCAAGTCGCCGGCCACGTCGGCCAGCTGCGGCAGCCGGCGCAGCTTTTCCACCAGTTTGGGCGTCCAGGCGGACAGGTCCTCGGCGCTGGTGGCCTGCAGCGTGAACTGGTACTGGGTGCGGCTGACGCGGGAGTCTATGGTCAGGTCCTGCACCGGTTGCAGGTAGAGCGCCATGCCGGGCACCGCGTCGGCCTGGCTTTGTAGCCTGGCCAGCACGGTGCGGATGTCGTCGCGCTGGTCCTTGGGCTTGAGGTTGATCAGCAGCCGGCCGTTGTTGAGCGCGGCGTTGTTGCCGTCCACGCCGATGAAGGAGGACAGGCTGTCCACCGCCGGGTCCTTGAGCAGCTGCTGCGCCAGCGCCTCCTGTTTGCGCGCCATGGCGCCGAAGGAGATGGACTGCGAGGCTTCGCTGACGCCCTGGATGGCGCCGGTGTCCTGCAGCGGGAAAAAGCCTTTGGGCATGGCCAGGTAGAGCGCGGCGGTCAGCGCCACGGTGGCCAGCGCCACCAGCAGGGTCAGCGTCTGCCGTTCCAGCTCCCAGCTCAGCATGCGGCCGTAGCGGGCGATCACCCGATCGAAAAAGCGGCCGCTGGCGTGATAGAAGCGGCCTTGCCTGTCTTCCGGCACATGCTTGAGCAGGCGCGCGCACATCATCGGCGTCAGCGTCAGCGAGATGAAGGCGGAGATCAGGATGGACACCGCCAGGGTGACGGCGAATTCGCGGAACAGCCGGCCCACCACGTCGCCCATGAACAAGAGCGGAATCAGCACCGCGATCAGCGAGATGGTCAGCGAGATGATGGTGAAGCCGATCTGCTTGGAGCCCTTGAGCGCCGCGGCCATCGGCGTTTCGCCGTCTTCGATGTAGCGCGCGATGTTTTCTATCATCACGATGGCGTCGTCGACGACGAAGCCGGTGGCGATGGTCAGCGCCATCAAGGTGAGGTTGTTGATGGAGAAGCCGGCCAGGTACATCACGCCGAAGGTGCCCACCAGGGACAGCGGCACCGCCACCGCGGGGATGACGGTGGCCGGCACATTGCGCAGGAAGACGAAGATCACCATCACCACCAGGGCGATGGCCAGCATCAGCTCGAACTCCACGTCCGCCACCGAGGCGCGTATGGTCACGGTGCGGTCGCTCAGCACCTTGACGTCCACCGCGCCGGGCAGGGTGTCGCGCAGCTGCGGCAGCAGGGATTTGATGCGGTCCGCCACCTGGATCACGTTGGCGCCGGGCTGGCGCTGCACATTGAGGATGATGGCCGGCGTGGCGCCGGCCCAGGCGGCCAGGCGGGTGTTTTCCGCCGAATCCACCACCTGGGCCACGTCGGACAGGCGGATGGGCGCGCCGTTGCGGTAGGCGATGACGACGCCGCGGTATTCGTCGGCGGACTTGAGCTGGTCGTTGCCGTCTATGGTAGAGGCCTGGTGCGGGCCGTCGAAGCTGCCCTTGGCCTGGTTGACGTTGGCGCTGGCGATGGCGGTGCGCACGTCTTCCAGGGTCAGGCCCAGCGCCGCCAGCTGGCGCGGATTGGTCTGGATGCGCACCGCCGGGCGCTGGCCGCCGCTGATGCTGACCAGGCCGACGCCGGGCACTTGCGACAGTTTCTGCGCCAGCCGGGTGTCGACCAGGTCTTCCAGCTTGGTCAGCGGCAAGGTGGGCGAGGTGACGGCGATGGTCATGATCGGGGTGTCAGCCGGGTTGACCTTGCTGTACACCGGCGGATTGGGCAGATCGGACGGCAGCAGGTTGCCGGCGGCGTTGATCGCCGCCTGCACTTCCTGCTCGGCCACGTCCAGGCTCAATTCCAGGCCGAACTGCAGGGTGATCACCGAGGCGCCGCCGGAGCTGGTGGACGACATCTGCGACAGGCCGGGCATCTGGCCGAACTGGCGCTCCAAGGGCGCGGTGATGGAGGAGGTGATCACCTCCGGGCTGGCGCCCGGGTATTGGGTCACCACCTGGATGGTGGGGTAGTCCACTTCCGGCAGCGCGGACACCGCCAGCATGCGCCAGGCGGCGAGGCCGGTCAGCAGGATGGCCACCATCAGCAAGGTGGTGGCCACCGGGCGCAGGATGAACAGGCGCGAGGGATTCATGCCGTCTCTCCGCGCTTACTGCGCCGCCGAGGCGCGGCGTTTGCCGGCAGGGCCGCTGCCGTCGCGCTTGTGGCGTCCGTTCTTGCCCGAGCCCTGGGTGGCCTGGCGGCTTTGCGCGGCGCGGTCCACCACGGTGACCTTGGCGCCGTCGCGCAGCTTGTCCAGGCCGTCCACCACCACGCGTTGGCCGGGCTTCAGGCCTTGCTCGACGATGACGATGTCGCCGACGCGCGCGCCGGCGCTCACTGGGTTCAGGCTGACGCTGCTGTCGGCGTTGACGGTGTAGACATAGCTGCCCGCCTTGCCCAGCTGCACGGCGGTGGCCGGCACGGTGACGGCGTTTTCCTGCTCGCCCAGGCTCAGGCGCACATTGACGAATTGATTGGGGAACAGGGCCTCGTCGGCGTTGGCGAAGCGAGCCTTGAGATTGACGGTGCCGGTGCTGGTGTTGAGCTGGTTGTCTATGGCCAGCAGCTTGCCGTCGGCCAGCTTGTTGCGGTTGTCGCGGTCCCAGGCTTCCACCGCGAGGCCGGGTTGGGCGCGGCTGGCCCGCAGCACCTGTCCCAGGCTGACTTCCGGCACCGAGAACAGCACGTTGATGGGCTGGGTCTGGGTGATCACCACCAGGCCGTTGGCGTCGCTGGCGTGGACGATGTTGCCCGGGTCCACCTGGCGCAGGCCGGCGCGGCCGGACACCGGCGCGCTGACGCGGCTGTAGCTGAGCTGCAGTTTGGCGTTGTCCACCGCGCCCTGGTCCAGCTTGACCGTGCCCTGGTACTGGCGCACCAGCGCCGCCTGGGTGTCCACCTGTTGTTTGGCGATGGAGTTCTGCTCCAGCAGCTGGCGGTAGCGGGCCAGGTCCAGCTGGGCGTTTTGCAGCAAGGCCTGGTCGCGCAGCAGCTGGCCTTCGGCCTGGGCCAGAGCGGCCTGGAACGGGCGCGGATCCAGCTCCGCCAGCAACTGTCCCTGTTTGACCGGCTGGCCTTCTTCGAAGTGCAGTTTGTCCAGCTGGCCGTCCACGCGGCTGCGCACGGTGACGGTGTAGGTGGAGTTGACGGTGCCCAGCGCGCTGATCTGCAAGGGCACGTTTTGCAGTTGAGCGGAGGCCACGCCCACGGCCGCCGGCGGCGCGGCGCGGCGTTGGCCCGCGGCGTCCGCGGCCGCGTGCTGTCGCCACCACCAGCCGCCGCCCAGAGCGAGCGCGACGACAAGGCCCCAGCACAGCGGGGAACGGTAAAACGGGCGGCGAGGCGCGGCGGATTGGGTCACGGCGGGGCTCCAGGAATGCGGCGTTGGAGCGGCGCGGGCCGCTCCGGATCGTTCGAAGGCGACCGCCGGCATGGATGGGCGGTTGGGGGCGCCGCAGCAGGCCGATGGTCGATGCTTACGGCATTGTGCGCTCCTTGTTTGAACCGGGTTTTACTTGCGCCGGCGATTGTATGTCGAATTGTTGCAAGACTTGACGGAAGGTAAGATCCGGCCGGGCGGCGGCGAAGTGCCAAGCCAGTTGCTGCGCGCGCTGGCGGTAGGACGGCGTGGCCAGCATGCGCCGCAGCAAGGGCGGCAGCCGCCCGGTTTCGATGTGGTGGCGGCGCAGCGCGACGCCGGCGCCGTAGGCTTCGATATGCCGCATCGCCAGCAGCTGGTCCATATTGGACGGGATGCCTATCACCGGCCGCCCTTGTTGCAGCGCCTGGTAGCTGGTGGGGCTGCCGCCGTTGCAAATGACCAGGTCCGCGCGGGCGGCGGCGGCCTCGCCGGGCAGGAAGTCGGCGCTGAACAGGCCGGAGCGCTGCGGCAGCCGCTGGCGGCTGCCGGTGCTGGCGATCACTTGCAGCCCTTCGCCCAGCAGCTGGTCAATCAGCGTGGGCAGCAGCGCCAGATTGCCGGAGGAGCCCAGCGACAGATAGACGGTGGGGCGGTTTTGCAGCTGCGGCCACCAGTCCGGCAGCGCGCCGCCCGGCGACCAGGTGACCGGGCCCAGGTAGCGGTGGTGGGCGGGCAGCGGGCCCAGCGGCACCAGTTCCGGCGAGTCGTAGTACAGCACTTGATCGCCGTGGCTCCAGGCCTCGAAGCAGTTGGCGAACGGCGCCAGGCCGTAATGGGCGCGGGCGCGGTTGAGCGAGCGGGCCAGCAGCCGGGTGGCCAGCGGGGTGATCCAGCGCATCAGCGAGGGCATGACGGGCAGGCGGTGCAGATTGATCTTGGCCAGTTCCGGCACCGGCAGCGGCGCCGGATGGCGGTGGGGGCTCCAGTAGGCGTTGATCAGATTGACCAGCGGTTTGCCGGCGAGCGCGGCGCTGATGCCCAGCGAGTGGCGGAAGTCGCCGACGATGACGTCCGGGTTCAGGCGTTCGATCAGGCGCAGTTCCTCTTCGACGTAGGCGATGATTTCTTCGCGGCGGTACAGCGCCTTGCCGTTGTCCACCGCGTGGAGGAAGTCTTCGCAGCTCTTGGTGATCAGCGGATGGTAATGGATGTCCTGGCGCTGGTAGAGATAGTCGAAGCGCGGCGCGGCGGCCAGGTGGATGTCGTAGTCCGCGGCGGGCAGCGCGGCGGCCAGGGTGTAGGGGCGGGCGACGTGGGCCAGGGTGACGGCCTCGCCGACGAAGAGAATTTTCTGCTTGCGTGGGTTCATGGCGGCTCAGGGGACGAGAGGTGGGGATGACGCCGTCCGGCGGGGCCGGACGGTGTGGAGCGGTCTTAGAACGTGTTTACGATCTCGTGAGCAAGGGCGAGACAAGGCGTTGCGGCTGAGAAAGCGGAATGTACATACGGTACATGAGCATTTCGAAGATGTTTTCAACGCCGTATCGCCGCAGCGCAGCAGATCGTAAACAGGTTCTTAGCCTTGGTGGACCTGGACGCGCCACAGCTCGCGCCTATGCGAGGCGCGCGTCATCGCGCGGCGGCCGTGCAGGCTGTTGTAGTTGTCTATCAACACCAGGTCGCCGTCGTGCCAGTCGTGCTCGATCAGGTTTTCCGGCGCGTAAGCCCGCTCCAGCAGTTCCTGCACCAGATTGGGGTAGTCGTCGGCGCGTTCTTCCACGTCGACGAAGAACTTCTGCAGTTCGGAGTTGCTGTTTTCCTGGAAGCGCAGCACGGATTCGCCGGTGTCAGGGTGGGTTTCCACCAGCGGATAGACGCGGGCGTCGCCGCCGAAATAGGTGAACTTGGTGTGGTAGCGGATTTCCAGTTTTTCCCATTCGGCCAGCGTGGCCGCCGGCACCTGGCGCAGGATGTTGCGCGCGTCCACCAGCGTGGTCTGGCCTTCGCCGCGCTGCGGCGCGGTCTTGCAATACAGCGCGAACAGGCTGGCGCTGAAGCGCGGGTTCTTGCGCACGAACTCATTGTCGGCCGGCAGCATGCTCAGGTCCCAGTGCAGCGGCAATTCCTCGAAGGAGTGGACGAAGCCGTCGGCGTCCTCTTCCGGCTTGACCTTGTGCACCGCGCCGAACTGCCAGATGTAGGGCGTGCCGAACTGGGCGCTGAAGTCGACCAGATTGTCCTCGTCGGCCACGGCGAAGCCGCGCAGCGCGACGAAGCCGAACAGCTGGGCCAGGCGGGCCAGGGCCGGACGCGGCAGCGACAGGCAGTTGGCGCCGGGGCGGCGGTTCTCGATCAGCAGGCCGAAGCGGCCGGCCAGCATCACCGACAGCTCGCAAGCCTCCCATTCGTCGCCGGCCTGCTCCAGATAGAGCCAGGGCTGGCCGTCGAAGCTCACCGCCTTGGCGCGGCGCGCGTCCAGCGCCTGGCGCCTGGAGACCAGTTCGCCGCGGCCGGCCAGGTTCAGCAGGTAGACGCGGTGCCAGGGCAGCGCCGCCTCGGCCTGGGCCGGCGACAGCCGGATGGGGAATTTGCCGCCGGGCGCGCCGGACTGGTGGATGGTCAGCCGGATGGCGTCCGGGAAATGTTCGGCCAGCATCGCGTCCAGCGCGATGCCGCGCCAGGCCAGGCGCAGCGCGCGCCGCGGCCAGTCTTCGGCCTCCGCGATGCCGCGCGCCGCGTTGTCCTCGCGCAGCAGGCTCAGCCATTGCGGCTGGCGGCCGGCCTGGTTTTCCGGCAGCGCTTGGGCGAAGTCGGCGGCCGCGGCGGGCAGGTAGCGGCGCAGCACGCTTTCGGCGCGGTCGCGCTGGCGGTCGAAGCCGGGCTGAACGCTGGCGTAGTCATGCCAGCGCAGCGCCGGGCTGGAGTAGAGCGCGCGCAGGCGGCGATGGTAGTCGTTGGCGGTGTCGCGCGGGATGTCCAGCAGATCGTGGAAGCTCAGGCCGTCGCTGAACAGTTCCAGCGCGCAGCCGGCCGGGTAGACGCGGCCAATGGCGCGGCACAGCTCGTCCAGCCGCTGCAGCGCCGCGTATTCGGCGTAGTCGGGGCGGTCCGACGCGGTCTTGTCCCGGGTATTGGGCGATTTCAGCGGAAAACCGGGCAGCAGCAGCTGCAGCGGCTGTTGTCGGCGCACGAAGCGCTCCACTTGGGCGCTCAGCGCCTGGCGGTGCGGCTCGCGCTGAGGGTGGTCGGCTTCGCCCTGGAAGGCGTCGAGCAGAATGGAGACGATGGAAGCGACAAGAGGTTCGTTTTGCATGGCGATACTCGAAATGAACGATGAAAGGCGGGGGGTCAGGCGGCGGTGGCGATGAAGTGGCTGGGGCGGCCGTCGACAAAGACCAGCGCGGATTGGTTTTCGTCGATGTCGCTGCGTTTTTTCAGCATCACGCCGTGTTCGTGCTTGATCGCGGCCGCGTGCCAGGGGGTCAGCCAGGCGTCGGCGCTGTCCACCAGCCGCACGCCTATCTTGGCGGATACGCGGAATTGCGGATGGATGGACAGGCGCAGGCTGTCCGGAAACGCGCGCTCCAGCAGCCGGCTCCAGGCGTTGCTGCGCTGGATCACCCGGTAGGCGTTGGCGCGCGCCATTTTCTGCAAGCTGGTCTTGCTGTGGCCGGCGAAGCGCTCCATGCCTTGCGCGTCCTCGAACAGGAAACGGGTAATGCCCTGGTACATCGCGCGCATCGCCGGCTCGTCCTGGCATTGGCGTTTGATTTGTTCGATGGAGTCGCTGTAAAGAATCAGCAGTTCTTCGCGTTGCGAATCCAGGTCGCCGATATAGCTGAAGTGGTCTTTCAAGTCGTAAAAGCTGAAGCTGTCGCCGTGGCGTTGCCGCGCGTAGCGAATCAAGTCGTCCATATAGGCGGCGACTTCGGCGTCCGGGATATACACCACGTCGGAAAAGCAGTAACCGTCCGAGCAAATGGCGACTTGAGCGCCCGGCGGGTAGAGGCTTTGAATGTCTCGGCAGAGTTGGTGCAGATTGTCCAGCGCGTGGCGCTCCGCCAAATCGGGCATCGCGCCCAGGGTTTTATTGCGATTGGGCGATTTGCCGGGGAAGGCCGGCAGAATCATTTGCAGCGGCTGGCGGCGGGCGACGGCGGCTTGAATCCTGGGCAGGTGCGGAGCCATCTCCGCGGCGAGGTCTTCCGGCGCGGCGAGGTCTTCCGGGTGGACGCGGCGCAGTTTGAAAACCCGCTCCAGTATTTGTTTGGCCAGATCCGTATCGGAAACTCCAAAAGGGTGAAAAACAGGATCGACAATAGCGTTCATGGTTTATCTCATTGGGTTGTGTAATCAAAAGCGATGGAATTGCGGCTTGCCCGCGTTCCTGCGCGGGCGGTTCGCTTATCGTTATGTGATGACCAAAATGTAAATAATGGAAAAGCACGATTCGCTTCAGCAAGCGAGGCCATTTTATGGCAGATGTTGGGCAGGGGCGAATAAATTAGCCGCTATAGAGTTATGAGCAATCGTTATATTGATATGGCGAACGGATTTATTGAATAAGCGGCGAGAGGTTTTTATTCGATTGGAGTGGATTTTTATTCAATGGGGAGGTGTGAAAATTGTAAATGCGATTGTGACGGTTTGTGATGTCTTATTTGTTTTAATTTGGATTAAATTTAAATTTCTCTTTGTATGACAAGGTCTTATTTGTCATTTTTGCAAATGAGATTCATTCTTATTTGTAAATGAAGGAAGACCGTCGTCGACTGTGAGTTTTCCCATGCAACCACGGTGCGGCGACGCGGTCGCGCCGGCTGCGCCGAGGCGGGCCGCGGTCGGCGGAGCAGGCGAAAACTGTATGATTCCCGCGACAGTTCCGCCGCGCGGCGCTCGCTAGACCTTGAGCGGGGCCATGGACGCAGTCCAACCGGGTGCGATATTCCTTTGCGAACATGACATTTTCGTTTTTTAAGCTTCAAAGCCATGTTTGACTAGTCAACAGTCGTGGTTGCTGTCATTCTTTTGCGTTTCGATTACGACTGCCTGTCGTAGCGACAACAGGCCGCCGGCTGGCCGCAGCGAGCCGAAGGCCATGTCGCCGAGCAGGCGCACTTGAGACAAAGAGATGGAAAAAAAGCAAGAAAGCCAAGAGCTTAGGCGCACCTTGCAGGCGCGCCACCTGTCGATGATCGCCATCGGCGGCTCTATCGGCACCGGCCTGTTCCTGGCTTCCGGCGCCACCGTGGCTTCGGCCGGCGCCGGCGGGGCCTTGATCGCCTACGCCCTGATCGGCCTGATGGTCTACTTCCTGATGACCAGCCTGGGCGAAATGGCCGCCTTCATGCCGGAGTCCGGTTCCTTCCAGGTATACGGTTCGCGCTTCGTCGATCCGGCCTTCGGCTTCGCCCAGGGCTGGAACTACTGGTACAACTGGGCCATCACCGTGGCGGTGGAACTGGCCGCGGCCGCCATCATCATGCATTACTGGTATCCGGCGGTGCCCGGCATCGTCTGGAGCGCCGGCTTCCTGCTGATCATCTTCGTGCTCAACTATTTCTCGGTGAAGGGCTTCGGCGAGGCGGAGTTCTGGTGCTCCATGCTCAAGGTGGCCACCATCGTCGCCTTCATCGTCATCGGCTTTTTGATGATCTTCGGCATCATGACCGACCCCAACCCGCAGCGCATCGCGCCGGGCTTGTCGGTGATGCAGCAGGGGCAGGGGCCGTTTGTCGGCGGCCTGGCCGCCTTCGTCGGCGTGGCCATGATCGTGGGCTTCTCCTTCCAGGGCACCGAGCTGATCGGCGTCGCCGCCGGCGAGTCCGCCAATCCGGGCAAGACCATTCCGCGCGCGGTGCGGCAGATCTTCTGGCGCATCCTGATGTTCTACATGCTGTCCATCCTGATCATCGGCCTGATCCTGCCGTACAACGATCCGCTGCTGCTGAAGAACGACATGAAGGACGTGGGCGCGAGCCCGTTCACCCTGGTGTTCAACCGCGCCGGTTTCGCCATGGCCGCCAGCCTGATGAACGCGGTGATCCTGTCCGCCATCCTGTCCGCCGGCAACTCCGGCATGTACGCGTCCACCCGCATGCTCTACACCATGGCGCGCAACAAGATGGCGCCCAAGCGCTTCGCCGAGCTGTCCAGCAACGGCGTGCCGCGCAACGCCTTGTACGCCACCAGCGTGATCGCCGCGCTGTGCTTTTTGACCTCCTTGTTTGAAACCAACGCGGTCTATCTGTGGCTGCTGAACTCCTCCGGCATGACCGGCTTCATCGCCTGGCTGGGCGTGGCCATCAGCCACTACCGCTTCCGCCGCGGCTACGTCAAGCAGGGCCACGATCTGGCGGACTTGCCTTACCAGGCCAAGTGGTTCCCGCTGGGGCCGCTGTTCGCCTTCGCGCTGTGCCTGCTGATCATGCTGGGCCAGAACTACGAGGCCTTCATAGGCGGCCATATCGACTGGAGCGCGGTGATCGCCACCTATCTGGGCATCCCGCTGTTCCTGGCGCTGTGGCTGGGCTACAAGTTCAAGCACAAGACCCGGATGGTGGCGCTGGAAGAGATTGATTTCAGCGAGGCCCTGGTCAAGGCCCGCGCCTTGCGCCAAGAGAACCAGGGCAGCAAGCTGGCCGCCGCCACGCGCTGACCCTCTGTGAATTCTGCCAGCCTTGGGCTGGCCGTCCGCTGACAGCCCGGCTTTGCCGGGCTGTTTTTGCGTAAGGGCTTGATTGTTTTGGGCGCGGCGGCGGCGAGGGCCGCGCGCGCGGCGCGCCGGAACCGAGGCGGGGCGCCGCAGTCCGAGCGAGAGCCGGCTTGCAATACTGATGAATTGTGTAATATGGCGGCTGGCGCGGCGCAGCCCGCCGCCGTTCCCGATCTGAATTCGATGGTTTCGGAGTCATTCATGCAGTTGCTGACAATATTCATAACAAAGTTTCTGTTTGTGATGGCTGCCCTGCTGCCTATCATGAACCCTCCGGGACTGGTGCCCATCTTCATCTCGATGACGGCGCGCAATACGCCGCAGCAGCGCCGCTATCTGGCGCGCCGCATCGCCATGTATTGCGCCTTGCTGCTGCTGGGCAGCATGTTCACCGGCGGCTATGTGCTGTCCTTCTTCGGCGTGTCGCTGCCGGTGGTGCAATTGTCCGGCGGCCTGCTGATCACCTTCGCCGCCTGGCGCATGCTCAACGACGCGCCGCCGGAAAGCAGCCCCACCTCCACCGATCAGCCCATCCAGGCGGAGAACCACGATGCGCTGAAGCAGCGCGCCTTCTACCCGCTGACCTTTCCGCTGACGGTGGGGCCGGGTTCGATCTCGGTGGCCATCACCATGGGCGCTTCGCTGACCGACACCGGCAAGGGCATCGTCAAATACGCGATCTCGCCGCTGGCCGGCGGCTGCGCGGTGCTGGTGTGCAGTGTGCTGGTCTATCTGTGCTACCGCCACGCCGACAAGCTGCTGCGCTACCTGGGCCAGACCGGTTCGGTGGTGTTCCTGCGGCTGTCCGCCTTCATCCTGCTGTGCCTGGGGGTGCAGATCATGTGGGACGGCTTCGGCGCCTTGATCGTCCAACTGGCGCAGGACGTGTTGCCGCACAAGTGAGCGGCGCGATTGGACATCTTTTGATGTGAGGCAAATGCCGCATCGGCCAAATTGCGCATACTGCGCTTATGACAAATGTCTTAAGAACAGGAGTTGCCATGGCCACCAGCGCTTTCTTCATCCCCTCCGTCAACCTGATGGGCGCGGGCTGTCTGCAACAAGCCGTTGAAACCATGCGCGGCTACGGCTACCGCAAGGTCTTGATGGTGACCGACACCGGCCTGGTGAAAACCGGGCTGGCCGGCCGCGTCACCGAACTGCTGGGCGACGCGGGCATCGCCAGCGTGCTGTTCGACGGCGTGCACCCCAATCCCACCACCGCCAACGTCGGCGCCGGCCTGGCGCTGCTGCGCGAGCACGGCTGCGATGCCGTGGTGTCGCTGGGCGGCGGCTCGCCGCACGACTGCGCCAAGGGCATCGCCCTGGTGGCCGCCAACGGCGGCAAGATCCAGGACTACGAGGGCGTGGACAAGTCCGCCAAGCCGCAGCTGCCCTTGGTGGCGATCAACACCACCGCCGGCACCGCCTCGGAAATGACCCGCTTCTGCATCATCACCGACGAGTCCCGCCACATCAAAATGGCCATCGTCGACAAGCACACCACGCCGGTGTTGTCGGTCAACGATCCGGAAACCATGGCCGGCATGCCGGCGGGGCTGACCGCGGCCACCGGCATGGACGCGCTGACCCACGCGGTGGAGGCCTATGTCTCCACCATCGCCACCCCCATCACCGACGCCTGCGCCTTGAAGGCGGTGACGCTGATCGCCGGCCATCTGCGCCGCGCGGTGCGCAACGGCCTGGACATGGAGGCGCGCGAGCAGATGGCTTACGCGCAGTTCCTGGCCGGCATGGCCTTCAACAACGCTTCTCTCGGCTATGTGCACGCGATGGCGCATCAGTTGGGCGGCTTCTACGATCTGCCGCACGGGGTGTGCAACGCGGTGCTGCTGCCGCATGTGCAGGTCTTCAACGCCAAGGCCGCCGGCCAGCGGCTGGCCGACGTCGGCGCGGCGCTGGGCGTGGCCGCCAACGCGGAAGCGGCGATCGCCGCCATACGCCAATTGGCGGCCGACGTAGGCATTCCGGCCGGATTGACCCAGCTGGGGGTCAAGGAAGAGGATATCCCTGAGCTGGCCGCCAACGCCCTGAAGGACGCCTGCGGCCTGACCAATCCGATCCAGGCCAGCCACGAAGAGATTTGCGCGATCTTCAAGGCCGCGTTGTAGCGGCACGCGGCCGCGGTGAAGTCACCGCGGCCAAACTGGCGGCCCGGCCGCCTTTTTTTGACCATTAAATATCGTAATGCGATATTTCTGACGACGCCGCACCGCTTCCGCCGCCAGATGAAACCAGGAGTGACGCAATGGACGCAAAAATTCGCCTGTTGCCGGTGAACGAATACCGGCCGGGCCTGGACAACGCATTTTTGATCGAAGAAAACTGGCCCAAGGGCCTGCCGCGCCAGGGGCTGGACGCCGCCCACTGGCTGAAGGGCGTGGCGCCTGCGCCCGGCCTGCTGAAATGGCTGCGCCAGGACGAGCGGCATTGGTCCACGTTCTGCGAGGTGTACTGGGCGGACCTGGCGGCGAACCCGCAGCGCTGGTGGCCGCTGTGGAAAGCCAGCCGGCGCGGCGGCCTGGCCTTGCTGTATGTGCCGCAGGAGGGCGAGCGCCAGCCGGCGCAGGCCCTGGCGCAGTTCCTGGGCGACAAGCTGGACGAGATAGAACGCATCGAGGCGGGGGAGCTGGCTTCGCCGGTGTGCTACCGCGCCTTGCTGGACGGCTGAGCCGGACGAGGAGAGCCGCGTGTCCGAGCCCCCGAGTTTTTCCAAGCAGGATTTTGAACGGCTGGCGGATTTCCGCTACCGCTTGCGCCGCTTCCAGCGTTTCAGCGAGGAGGCGGCGCAGCGCCACGGCATCACCATGCTGCAGTATCTGCTGTTGTTGCAGATCAAGGGCTTCCCCGGCCGCGACTGGGCCACGGTGGCCGAGCTGGCCGAGCGGCTGCAATCGCACCACCACAGCGTGGTGGGCCTGATCAGCCGCTGCGAGCAGCAGCAATTGGTGGCGCGCAGCCCGGGGCGGGAAGACCGCCGCTGCGTGGAAGTGCGGCTGCAGCCCAAGGGGGAGGCGCTGGCGGAGCAGCTGGCGCGCGAGCATCGCGAGGAGTTGCAGGCCCTGCGGCGGCTGGGCGACGTGCTGTCGCTGGATCATCTGTTGCAGGCTCAGGACTGAGGCGGCGCGGTAGCTTTTGCCAGGTCGCTCTGGCATGATTTCGACATCATATCTGCGGCGGGTAAATGTCGTGAACATACTGTTGGTGGAAGACGATCTGGCGCTGGGCGAGGCGCTGGGACAGGCTCTGCGCCAGGCCGGTTTTCGCACCGTCTGGGTGCGGCGGCTGAAGGAGGCGCGCACCTTTCTGGCCGAGGAGCCGCAGGACGCGCTGCTGCTGGATCTGGGCTTGCCGGACGGCGAGGGCCTGCACTTGCTGCAGGAGCTGCGCGGCAACGGATCGACGCTGCCTGTGATCATTCTGACCGCGCGCGACGCGCTGGAGAGCCGGCTGGCCGGCTTGCACAACGGCGCCGACGACTACCTGGTCAAACCCTTCGCCATCCCGGAACTGCTGGCCCGGCTGCAGGCGGTGACCCGGCGCAGCAGCGGCTTCGTGTCGGCTAATTGGCAGATCGGCGATTTGTGCATCAACGCCGACACCCGCGAGCTGTCGATGAGCGGCGCGGTGGTGGCCTTGTCGCCGTCCGAGTTCGCGTTGATGTTTGAACTGGTGCGCAAGGCCGGCAAGGTGGTCAGTCGCGAGCATCTGGTCGAGCACCTGTGCTGCGAGTCCGACAACGCGCTGGAAGTGCATGTCCACAATCTGCGGCGCAAGCTGGGTTCGGACTGGATCCGCACCATACGCGGCGTCGGCTATCTATTGCCCAAGCCGGCATGATCATTCCCTCGCTGGCGCGGCGCTCGCTCTACCGGCGGCTGTTATGGACCAGCCTGAGCACCATACTGGCGGTATGGCTGGTCCTGTTCGCCTGGTTTTACTGGGAGGTGACCCGGGTGGGCTCCGGTTATCTGGACGGGGATCTGCGCGGGCTGGCGCGCACGCTGGCCACCGTCTACAGCGCCGACATCAAGGAGAGCGAGCGCGCCCGCGTCGTCGATCAGCTGATCGGCCAGTTCGGCCACGGCTACAGCGAAAGGCCGCCGGCCAAGAACGAGCTGGCCTATCGCATCGTCGACAAGCGGCAGCGCCTGCTGGCGGTGTCCGGCGCCTGGCCGGAACTGGAGCAGCCGCCCAGCGGCGGCGCGCCGGCCAACCAGGGCCGCTGGCGCATGCTGACGGCGAGCGGGGACGAGGTCCGGGTGCAGTTGGCGATCGCGCGCAGCTTTGTGCAGCGGGTGCAGGCCGAAATCCTGATCTTCTTCTTGCTGCCGCTGATCGCCGCGGTGCCCATCATCATGTTGCTGCTGCGGGTCGGCTACGGCCGCGCCCTGCAGCCCTTGGCGACGCTGGCCACCACCATCACCTCGCGCGACGTGCAGTCGACGGCGCCGCTGGCCTGCGCCGATCCCGAATACCAGGAATTACGGCCGGTGTTCAATTCCGTCAACGAGCTGCTGTCGCGGCTGGCGACCTTCCGCGAAGGCGAGCAACGCTTCTTCGCCGACGCGGCGCACGAGCTGCGCACGCCGCTGGCGGCGATAGGCGCGCAAGTGCACCTGCTGGCGCGCGCGGAATCCGAACAGGAGAGGGCGGCGCTGGCGGCGATGCTGGACGTCAGCATAGGCCGCAGCGGCGAACTGGTGGGCAAGCTGCTGACCTTGTCGCGGCTGGACGCGGAGTCGGCGCGGGTGCTGCCTTTGGCCTTCGACCTGGCGGCGCTGGCGCGCGCGGCCCTGGCGCGGCAGGTGCCGCGCGCGATGGAGCGCGACATCACCCTGGCTTACGACGGCGCGCAGACGGCGGCCTGCTGCGGCGACGCCAGCGCGATGGACAGCTTGCTGGACAATCTGCTGGACAACGCCATCCGCTACTGCCCGGACGGCGCGTCCATCAATGTGGAGGTGAGCGAGAGTTTCTCCAACCTGAGGCTGGCGGTGCTGGACGACGGGCCGGGCATCGCGCCGCAATGGCGCGAGCAGGTGCTGAAACGCTTCGTGCGCCTGCCGGACAATACCGTCACCGGCAGCGGCCTGGGGCTGGCCATCGTCAAGCGGGTGGTGGAGCTGCACGGCGGCAGCCTGTTGCTGACCGACGGCTTGCACGGCAACGGCCTGGGCGTGGAAATCCGGCTGCCGCGCTGCGCCGCGCCGCTGGCGGAGCGCGGGGCGCGGCCGGCCTGAGCCGGCCGGGTTTCTGCCTTGCCGATGCGCGGAGCCCGCTTGCGATCCGGCCGCGTCAGGCGCGGCGCATCGCAAGCGGACGTTCAAGGCGCGGCCTGATCCGCGCCCTCCCAGCCGCCGCCCAGCGCGGCGATCAGATTGGCCGCCGCCAGCAGCTGTTGGCGGCGCGCGCCTTGCACGCCTTGTTCCGCCTGCAGCTCTGCCAGTTGCGCGCGCCATTCCGCCTGGCCGTCGCTGAGGCCCACGCCGCGCGCGTCGCGCTCGGCGCGCAGGCGGCGGCTGGCGTCCAGGTACTGGCGCTGCCTGGCCTCCTGATCCGTTTTGGCGAAATGAGCGGCGGCCGCCGCGTCTTCCACTTCGTACACGGCGCGGGTGACGGCGCCGCGCCAGGCCGCGTATTGCTCGGCGGCGGCGGAGCGCGCGCGCTGGGCCTCGGCCTGGCGCTTGCCGGCGTCGAACAGCGGAATGTCCAGCTGCGGCAGCAGCGACCAGTGCAGCACCTTGTTGCCGCGCAAGCCGGACCAGCTGCCGGCGCTGATGCCCAGGCCGCCGCTCAGGGTCAGCGACGGCCAGCGGGCGGCTTCGGCTTCGTCGATGCGCGCGCGCGCGGCGTCGTAGCGCGCCTGGGCCGCGCCCAGGTCCGGCCTGCGCTGCAGCAGCCGGGCCGGCAGCTCGCCGCCCACTTCCGGCAGCCTGAGCTCGCGCAGCGGCCGCGCCGGCGGCAGCCCGCAGGCGTCCGGCATCCTGGCGGCCAGCTGGCACAGGCTGCGCTCCACCCGCTTCAGCGCGTCGCCTTGCTGGGCGACCAGGCGAGCGGCTTCGCTGGCCTCGCTGTCCGGCTCCAGCAGCTGCTTGCCGCTGGCGAGGCCGACGCGGCGCTTGGCGGCGACGCCGGCCAGCAGGCGCTGGCGCAGCCGCGCGGCTTCCCGGAGCAGTTCGATGTCGGCGGCCAGCTCCGCCCGCGTCAGCCACAGCTCGGCGGTTTGCCGCGCCAGGCTTAGGCCCAGCGCGTCGCGGTCGCCGCCGCTGGCCTTGAGGTCGGCGCGCCCGGCGCGCACCGCGGCGCTGACCCGGCCGCGCAAGTCCACTTCATAGCCCAGCGCCAGCCGCGTGTTGTAGCGGGTGCTGGGGTTGGCGGTGTCTTCGCCGACTTCGCCCAGGTCGAACTTGGACAGCTTGCGCCGTTCCACCGATTGCTCGAAGTCCAGCTTGGGATAACGGTCGGCGTTGAGCACGCCCAGTTCGGCGCGCGCGGCGTCCAGCCGCGCCAGGCTGGCGGCGAGATCGGTGTTGCCCTCGCGCACCGCGGCTATCCACTGGCCGAGGCCGGGGTCGCCGAAGCCGTCCCAGGCCTGGGCGTCCGGGCCGGGGCCGGGCAGGGTCTGGCCGTAGCGCTCCGGCAGCGCCGGCGCCGGGCGCGAGGGTTCCAGCCCGGCGCAGCCGCCGAGCGCCAGGGTCAGCAGCAGGGCGATCGGTCGCATCGCGCGCATCATGGCTTGCCCGCCTTGTCTTGTCGGGCGATGCGCACCAGCACCCGCTGGCCGATGCGGATTTCCGGCGCGTCCACCAGCGCCAGCACGCATTCGATCACCCGCACATCCTGTTTCTCATTGGGGTCGTCGTTGTCCGGACGGTTGCCGAACACCTGGCCCAGCCGCAGCACCTTGGCCTTGTAGACCTTGGTTTCGTCCGCCTCCAGCGTCACCTCGGCCGCCTGTCCCGGCGTCACCGAGCCGACGTAGCGTTCTTCCAGATCCGCGCGGACGATGCGCGGCCCGTTGGGGGCGAACATGAACAGCGGCGTCACGTTCAGCGTGGAAGTGCCGTCGCCGGGGCGGGCCTGGCGGCGGATGATGCGGCCGGCCAGCGGCGCGCGCACCACGTGCTGGTCCACTTCCAGCTTGCTGGCCGCCACTTGCGCGTCGGCGGTGGCCACCGCCGCCTGCTGGCGGGCCAGCTCGGACGCGCTGAGTTTGACCTGGTCGCGGGCATTGTCCTTTTCCTGCTTGGACACCACCTCGTCGCCGCTCAGCGCGGACACGCGCTGCAGTTCGCGCTGGGCGATGGCGTGCTTGACCTGCGTCAGCGCCAACTCCTGCCGCGCCTCGTCGCGTTCCTGCTCGCGCACCTTCATCGCCAGATTGGCCTCGCGGTCGTCGATGCGGGCCAGCACCGCGCCGGGCTTGACCTCGGCGCCTTCCTCCACCGACACCTCGCGGATGATGCCGGCGCGCGGCGCGGCGATATTGATCACCCCGCCTTCTATGCTGACGCGGCCCTTGGCGATGGCGGCCCACGGCGATTGCTGGACCGGCGCCGGAGGCGGCGGCTCGGAGCAGCCGGCCAGCAACAGGCTCAAGGCCAGCAGCGGGCCCAGGCGCAGCGGGGTCTTGGGAATAGGGCTGCTCATGCTACCTCCATCGGCGTGTTATGGACGCGCAGGTCTTTGACCACCTGGCCGTCTTCCAGGGTGATGACGCGGTCGGCGTGCTTGATCAGGCGATTGTCGTGCGACACGCCCAGCACCGTGGTGCCTTGTTCCTGGGCGATCTGGTGCAAGAGATCGATCACCACCTGGCCGTTGTGGCTGTCCAGCGCGCTGGTGGGCTCGTCGGCGAACATCAGCTTGGGCCGCTTGACCAGAGCGCGGGCGATGGCGACCCGCTGTTTTTCGCCGCCGGACAGCTCCATCGGCCGCAGCTTGGCGCGCGGGCCCAGGCCCACCAGCTCCAGGGCTTCCTGCGCGCGTTTTTCGGCTTCGGGCTTGGCGATCTTGGGGCCGTAGTTCAAGGGCAGCAGCACGTTTTCCAGCGCGGTCAGCGAGGCGAACAGATTGAAGCCCTGGAACACGAAGCCGCAATGCTCCAGGCGGAAGCGGCTCAACTCCTCGATGGAGCGCCGGGTCAGTTCCATGCCCAGCGCGGTGACGCGGCCGGAGCTGGGCGGCAGCAGGCCGGAGAGCACGGACAGCAAGGTGCTCTTGCCGGAGCCGGACGGACCGATGATCAGGGTCAGCTCGCCGGGCAGGATGGACAGCGAGATATCGGTGAGCACGGTTTGCTCGGTCTTGCCGTTGCTGAACGAGCGGTTCAGGTTTTCGCCGACGATGGCGGGGGAGGCGGACATGAAAGTCTCCTTATCGCAATAGGGTAGAGGGCTCGGCCTGGTTCAGCGCGCGCAGCGCGGACAGGCCGGACAGCAGAGCGATGCCCAGCACCAGGGTGCCGGTGGCCATGCAGCCCCACACCGGCACTTCCAGCGCGATGTGGGCGTGACGGGCGGCGACCACCAGCAGCGCGCCGACCACGGCGGTGATCACCAGGCCGGCCAGGCCGACCCAGAACGATTGCTCCAGGATCACGGCGCGCAAGGAGGAGGAAGACACTCCCAGCGCCCGCAGGGTGGCGTATTCGCGCAGCGCGGCGACGATGGCGGCCATCAGCGTCTGGCTGGTGATGACGATGCCGACCAGCAGGCCCAGCGCGGAGGAAAACAGGAAGCCGGAGCCGGCGCCGGACTCGAACAGCCAGTACACCTGGGACTGGATGGAGAACTCCTCGGCGGTCCACACCTGGAAGGGCTTGAAGCTGCCCGCCGGCTGCAGCTGGTCGCGCACCAGCTCGGCGCGGCTGGGATCGCGCAGCCGCGCCAGGAAGTAGTCGGTGGCGTCGTTGCGCAGATTGGGGTCGATGCGGCGCGCGGTGTTCAGCGAAGTCAGGATATTGGCGCCGCCCATCGCGCGCATGCCGTTGACGGTGCCGCCGATGCGCACCCGCTTGCCGCTGAGCTCGGCGTAGTCGCCTATCTTGACGCCCAGCTTTTCCAGATCGCTCTCATCCACCAGCACGGTGCTGGGCACCGTCAGCTCCTGGCGCAGCGCCGGGGTCAGCAGGGTGGCGAAGGTCATCGCCTGCGGTCGCGGGTCGATGCCGATCAGCACCGCGCTGAGCTTGCCGCCGCCGGGCCGTTGCCAGTCCGCCATGGTCCAGGTGAAGCGCTCCACCGAGGTGACTTCCGGGTGCGCCCACAGATTGTTCTCGGTCTTGCCGGGAATGGGCCGCGCCAGGTCCACGCTCTGGGTGGCCGGATAGCCGACCCAGAGATCGGCGCTGGAGCGGTCGATGTAGACGCCTACCGAACTGAACATGCCCAAGAGCAGGCTGAGCTGCACCTGGACCAGCAGGCCGGCGAAGGCCACCGCCAGCACCGCGGGCAAGAAGCGGCGCCACTCGTAAATCAGCGAGGCGCGGGCGAGGGAGACCATGGTCAGGCCTCCGCGTCGGCGCCGGGGCGGCGGGGGGGATGGGTGGACTGGGGCATGACTGTCTCCGGGATGAAATGGGGGCAGTATGCCTATTCCTGCTTAGGGTTTTCTGAGCGCGGGGAAGCAGTAATAACAGCGGCCGACAAACCCTTGATGCTGCATTGTGCCGACTTGCCGTACTCAAGTGCCGCCAGCGTCGGCGCGCCTTGCCTCGGCCGTGAAACTGATTTTGTCAGCCGCTTTTAAGGCGACGGCGAGGTACGGGTTTTCCCTAGTATTAATACCACTGGTATTAGTCTGGGCATTGAATTTGAATGCCGCGCCGATAAGGCACTGTTCTTATTGTCTGCTCAGATTCCCCTCAGTTTTCTTTTTTCAGCGCGGAAATTTTATTTTTCAGTAATGGATTTACTAAAAAATAATGACTTTGGCATTGGTGTGTCAATAAGGATACACATTGAAAATCAATGACTTAGTTTGTTCTGTATATATTTTTCTCCAGAACTGTGGAGGTAAATCAGTCAACTGCAAGAAAGCCCTAAGGAAACACTAAGATTTCAACGTCATAATTTTCCAAAACCGGATTTGACAGTTTGAGTTGTAAAGATTTTGTCAACTTTAAAGCGCGGTTTTTGATGTGGTTTGGGTAATAGGCAGCAGGCGCGTGCGGCGGTTTGGCCGGACGCGAATTCGATCCAGGCTTTGCGTGCGGGACCGGATTTAAAGAAAGGCAGTCGACCCTGGCCGTGCGGCCGGCGATTGCGCTTCCCGGTTGGTGCGCGGCGGCAAGCGAATGATGCGAAACAGCAGGTTCACCGCGGGAGGAGCAATGAGCAAGACCGTATCGAGCAGGATAGGACCGGGCACGGTGGATATCGCGATTGTGGGCATGGCCAGCCACTTTCCCGATGCGGCCACCTTGTACGATTTCTGGACCAATATCGTCGACAAGAAGGATTCCCTGACCGACATCGACCAGAAGAACGGCGATGAGTACTGGCGCAAGGAAGACTATTACAGCGCGGACCCGAGCGCCGCGGACAAGACTTACGGCCACCGCGCCGGCTTCGTGCCGGCCATCGATTTCGATCCGGTGGAATTCAAACTGCCGCCGCTGATGCTGGAGTCCATCAGCACCGCGCAGATTTTCGCGCTGCACGTGGCCAAGCAGGCGATGCTGGACGCCAGGCTGGTGGGCGACGACGCGCTGCCGGTGGACAAGGACCGGGTGGGGGTGATCCTGGGCGGCGCCGGCAACGGCAACACCTCCTTCTCGCTGGCCTTCCGCCAGCAGGAACCGTATCTGCGCAAGGTGCTGAACCACGCCGGCCTGCCCGGCGCGGTGGCCGACGAGGTGATAGACCGCGTCAACCATTTATATCTGGAATGGAACGAGGACAGCTTCCCCGGCTTCCTCGGCAATGTCGCCTGCGGCCGCATCGCCAGCTATTTCGATCTGGGCGGCACCTCTTACATGGTGGACGCCGCCTGCGCCAGCAGCCTGGCCGCGATCAAGGCGGCGGTGGGCGAACTGGTGGACGGCAGCTGCGACGTGGTGCTGACCGGCGGCGTCAACCTGGAAAACTCCATCTTCTCCTTCCTGTGCTTCAGCAAGACTCCGGCCCTGTCCAAGAGCAATCTGTCGCGCCCCTTCGACGAATCCTCGGACGGCATGATGCTGGGCGACGGCGTCGGCTTCCTGGTGCTCAAGCGCCTGGAAGACGCCGAGCGCGACGGCGACCGCGTCTACGCGGTGATCAAATCGCTGCAGGCGTCCAGCGACGGCCGCGCCAAGAGCATTTTCGCGCCGCGTCACGAAGGCCAGGTCAAGGCGATGCGCCGCGCCTACGAGCGCGCCGGCATCTCGCCGGCCGAGATCCAGCTGGTGGAGGCGCACGGCACCGGCACCCAGTCCGGCGACGAGACCGAGATCAAGAGCTTGCGCGCGGTGTTCGAAGCCGGCGGCGCTCAGCCCGGCTCGGTGGCCATAGGCAGCGTCAAGTCGCAGATCGGCCATACCCGCTGCGCCGCCGGCGCGGCGGCGATGATGAAGGCCGCGCTCAGCCTGTATCACAAGGTGTTGCCGCCCACCATCAACGTCAGCCAGCCCAGCCGCGAACTGGCGGACAGCGCCAGTCCCTTCTACGTCAACATCGACAGCCGGCCGTGGCTGAGCCCGGTGGGCGGCGCGCCGCGCCGCGCGGCCTTAAGCGCCTACGGCTTCGGCGGCACCAACTACCACGCCATCATGGAAGAGCACCAGGCGCGGCCGCAGGGCGATTTCCGCCTGAATCTGCGCCCGGAAGTGGTGCTGCTGCACGCTGACGGCTCGGAACAGCTGCTGGCGCTGGCCGAGCACAAACTGGCCGCTTTCCGCGCCGAAGACGCCGGCTATCAATTCCGTCTGCATCAAGGCGCCGCGGCGCGCGCGCCGGCCGCCTCCGCGCGGCTGGCCTTCGTCGCCGCCTCCGCCGAACAGGCGGCCGGCCTGCTGGACGAGGCGATCAAGCTGTTGCGCGCGCGCCCGGATCAGGACTGGGAACATCCGCTGGGCATTTACTACAAGCGCGAGGCGGCGCCGCTGGCCGGCCGCGTGGTGGCCTTGTTCCCCGGCCAGGGCGCGCAATACGTGAACATGGGCCGCGACATCGCCAACGATTACCCGGCGATGCGCGAAACCCTGGAAGGCCTGGACGCGGCGGCGCACGCCGACGGCCTGCCGCTGCCGTCCGCGGCCATTTTCCCGCCGCCGGCCTTCGACGCGGAGACGGCGGACCGCCAGATGGCGGAACTGACCCAGACCCGCACCGCGCAACCGGCGATAGGCGCGATCAGCGCCGGCTACTACAAGCTCTTGCGCGGCCTGGGCCTGCGTGCGGACTTCCTGGCCGGCCACAGCTACGGCGAAGTGACCGCCTTGTGGGCCGCCGGCGTGTTGAGCGACGAGGACTTCTACCGGACCTCGCTGGCGCGCGGCGCGGCGGTGGCCAGCCCGGTGCCGGGCGGCGAGCCGGGCGCGATGCTGGCGGCCTCGCTGCCGGAGAGCGAGGCCAGCGCGGTGCTGGAGCGCTTCCCCGAGCTGGTGGTGGCCAATTACAACTCGCAGCAGCAGCTGGTGTTCGGCGGCGCGAGCGACATCATCCGCCAGGCCCATGAATTCCTGAACGAGCGCAAGGTGCGCAGCCAGGTGCTGGCGGTGTCGGCGGCCTTCCACACCGACTTCGTGCGCCACGCCTGCGCGCCCTTCGAGGCCAGCCTGGCCGGCATCCCGTTCCAGGCGCCGCAGGCCGCGGTGTACTCCACCGCCAGCGGCGAGCGTCACGC
The DNA here is from genome assembly GCF_001043705.1 of Chromobacterium sp. LK11. Lineage (NCBI taxonomy): Bacteria > Pseudomonadati > Pseudomonadota > Betaproteobacteria > Neisseriales > Chromobacteriaceae > Chromobacterium > Chromobacterium sp. LK11. Next base: position 21,410 of record NZ_LDUR01000001.1, on the reverse strand, counting down.
CGACGACCCGGCCAAGATCAAGCAATCGCTGATCGGCCAACTGGTCAGCCCGGTGCGCTTCCAGCAAACCATAGAACGCATTCATCAGCAGGGCGGCTACCTGTTCATCGAGATCGGCCCCAAGGGCATTCTGGGCAAGCTGGTAGCGGACATCCTCAAGGACAAGCCGCACGCGGTGGTGTCGCTGAACCCCAGCGCCAACGGCGAGGAAGCGCTGCAATTCAAGCGCGCGCTGGCGCGGCTGGCGGTGGAGGGCGTGGAGCTGAGCTCCACCGATCCGCAGGCGGCCCTGCCGCTGGCGGCCGAGCCTAAGAAAAAGGCGCTGACTTACGCAATGAGCGGCGGTTTCTTCTACTCGGAGAAAGCCAAGCAGCGCCGCGCGCACGCCATGCGCAAGGATACGCGCGTCATCGACGCCTTCATCGACGAGCGGCTCGCCGCCAGCTCGCCGCCGCGGGCGCCGGAGACGGAGCGGGATAGTACGGTAGTGGTGGAAACTTTGGTCGACAACAGGGACGACATGATGTGGCTGGCGCCCGTTCATGTCATAAGCGGAGAGGGAATCATGCAACGCAGTAGCTCGGACAACGAAGTATTGAGCGTGTTGGACGCGCAGATCCAGGCGCAGAACATGCTCAGCCAGGTGCACCAGCAGTTCCAGCTGAATCAGAAGGACTACATTCAGCTGCTGGACTCGCTGATGACCAAGCAATACACCTTGCTGGAGAAATTCCAGGGCAGCCAGCAACTGACCGAAGTGGTGGCCAGCCTGGGCCAGAGCCTGCAGCTGCTGGACAAGAACCAGGAGCTCTACCACGTCAACCACGAGCATTACTTCGACAACCAGCAAGCCCTGCTGGGCGGCGACGTCGCCGCTCGCGGCGGCCAGGTGACGGCCCGCCTGCAACAGCGCGCCCCGCTGGAAGTGAGCCTGCCGACGCCGCGCGCCGCGGTGGAACTGCCGGCGGCCGCGCCTCTGGCGCAGCCCGTCGTCGTCGCCGCTCCGGCGGCGCAAGCGGCTGAGGTGCAAGCGCCCAAGCCGACGCTGCAGGAAATCCCGCAAGCCGTGGCTCCGGCAGCCGCGCCGGCCCCGGTCGCCGCCCCCGCCGCTGTAGCCGCCGCGCCCGCCGCCGCCGCGATCAGCGCCGAAGACCAGGCGCTGATCCAGCGCTTCGAAGCCCTGACCGAGGCCGACCTGATCAAGCAGCTGATCGCCATCGTCAGCGATCGCACCGGCTACCCGGCCGACATGATCAATGAGGAAATGGATCTGGAGGCCGACCTGGGCATCGATTCGATCAAGCGCCTGGAAATCTTCGGCGCCATGTTCGACCAGCTGTCCGCCGAAGTGCCGCACTTCCAGGACATGGAAAAGCAGAAGGACATGGAAACCTTCGACATCGACGCCTTCAGCAACATCCGCAAGATGGGCGGCTTCTTCAAGCAGACCATTTCCGAACTGCTGACCGAACTGAAGCAGGGCGGCGCCGCCGCGCCGGCCGCCGAAGCCGCTCCGGTTCCGGCCGCCGCGCCGGCCCCGGTCTCCAGCGAACCGGCCTTGCACGAAACCCCGGCGGCGGAGGCCAAGCCCCTGCGTCAGCTGGGCGTGGTGTCGTCGACCAAGAAACTGGTCGCCGACGTAGCCGTGGAGGACACCGCAGCAAAAAAATCCCTAGCTGAGCCCCGGGAGACGGCATCTGCCCTCGCTCAGCAATCCCCTGTAAGTGATGCCCATACGGTAACCGCGTCCATCCATCGTTTCCAGGCGCGGAAACAGGCCTTGCCCAAGCCGGACCTGTTGGAGCTGGCCGCCGGCCGGCTCTGGCTGCTGACCGACGACGGCAAGGGTTTAAGCGAAGAAGTGGCCAAACAGCTGCTGGCCCACGGCCAGCAGGTGGCGCGGCTGGTGTTCAAGTGGCAGCAGGCCAAGGGCCAGCGCAAGGCGATCAAGCACGTCAACGACTACGTGCTGGAACGCGCCGACGAACTGGCGCTGGAAGACGTGCTGTCGCGCATCGCGGTGGCCGAAGGCCAGGTGGGCGGCTTCATCCATCTGCAAGCGCCGGCCGGCAACGTCAAATCGCTGGCCAACGCCTTCGCCGCGGCCGAGTACGACACCGCTCAGGCCTTGTTCCTGCTGGCCAAGCTGCTGCAGCCCTCGCTGACGCAGCCAGGCCCGGGCCGCGCGTGCTTCTTCGTGGCCAGCCAGCTGGACGGCGAGCTGGGCACCGCCCGGCGCGCCGCCTTCCCGGTGGCCGCCGCCGGCGTCAGCGGCCTGAGCAAGGCGCTGAACATCGAGTGGGAAGACGTGTTCTGCCGCACCGTGGATTTCGATCCCAAATGCGGCAAGGGCGCCATCGCGGCGATGCTGCTGGAAGAGCTGCGCGACGTGCAGTCCGACGTGGCCGAAGTGGGCCGCGGCGTCAAGGGCGAGCGGATGACGCTGGGCTTCGAAGCAGCGCCGACCGACCCTCAGGCCGTGGCCAATATCGACGCCAAGACCGTGTTCCTGGTCACCGGCGGCGCGCGCGGCATCACCGCCGAGTGCGTGATCGCGCTGGCCAAGCGTTATCCGGCCCGCTTCGCGCTGCTGGGCCGCACCCGCATCGACGCGCCGCCGCCGGAATGGGCGGAGGGCGGCGGCGAGCTGGCCGAGCTCAAGGCGCGCGCCATCCGCCATCTGCAACAGCAAGGCGAGACGGTGACCCCGGTCAAGGTGGACGCCTTGCTCAAGGAAGTGCTGCAACTGGCCGAGGTGCGCGCCACCATCGCCGGCATCGAGCAGGCCGGCGGCCAGGCCATCTATCTGGCTTGCGACATCGGCGACGCCAAGGACGTGGCCCGGGCGGCGGCGGAGGCGCAGCGGCAGCTGGGCCCGATCCGCGGCATCATCCACGGCGCCGGCAATCTGGCGGACAAGCGCATCGAGAAAAAGACCCCGGCCGATTTCCGCTCGGTGTTCCACACCAAGGTCAAAGGGCTGGAGAACCTGCTGGCGGCGGTCAAGCCGGATGGTCTGCGCCATCTGGTGCTGTTCTCCTCGGTGTCGGGCTTCTTCGGCAACGCCGGCCAGACCGATTACGCGATGGCCAACGACGCGCTGAACAAGTTCGCCTATCTGTACCAGACCCTGTACCCGAAACAGCAGGTGCGCAGCATCAACTGGGGTCCGTGGGACAGCGGCATGGTCAACGACGTGCTGAAGAAGGCCTACGCCGACCGCGGCCTGGCCATCATCCCCACCTCGGTCGGCGCGCAGTTCTTCGTTGACGAGTTCGCCGCCGGCCTGGTGCCGCAGGTGATCGTGGGCGGCGGCAGCTACAAGGTGGGGCGCAAGCAGAAGACCCTGCCGGCGCTGACCCGGGTGGAGCGCGAGCTGGACCCGGCCGTCAACGGTTTCCTGGCCGACCACGTGGTGGGCGGGCAGCCGGTGCTGCCGGCCACGGCCGCGGCCGGCTGGATGGTGCAGCTGTGCGAAGACCTGCTGCCCGGCTACCGGCTGGAGACGCTGACGGACTTCCGCGTGCTCAAGGGCGTGGTGTTCGACGCCGGCGAGCAAAAGCGCTTCATCGCCGAACTGCGGCCGGTGGCCGAAGCCGGCGGCAACGGCGACCGCCACACGCTGGAGGTGAGCATCTTCAACCAGGTGGACGGCGCCGCGCTGAACCGCTACCAGGCGCGGGTGACCATGAGCCGGCTGGCGGCGGAGCAGCCGGCGGACGGACCGCAAGCGCCCACCGGCGCGCCGCTGGAGCATCCGCCGCTGTACGGCGACATGCGCGACGGCGCCTGGCTGTTCCACGGCCCGGCCTTCCGCGGCGTGCAGACCTTGTTCCGTCTCGACGGCCAGGGCCTGCAAGCCGGCGGGCGGCTGGCCGCCGCGGCCGGACAGGGGCAGTTTCCGGTGAACTCCTTCAACCCCTACCTGGCGGACGTGGCGTTGCAAACGCCGCTGGTCTGGCTGATGTCGCAGTCCGACAAGGCCGGGCTGCCGCTGCAGATCGCCGAGTGGCGGCAGTACGCGCCGCTGGCTTTCGACCAGGCCTTCTATCTGAGCATGGCGGTCACGGCGCAAACCGCGACCACTCTGCTGGCCGACGTCATCGTCCACGGCGCCGACGGCAAGGTGTACAGCAAGCTTTCCGGCTTGCAGTTCACCGTGTCGAAGAAGCTGCGGCAGCTGATGTGCGACCCGGAGGCCAGCGTGGCGGTGTGACGCGAGCAAGGCCGCGCCCGCGGGCGCGGCCGGTCCGGAGCGCGGCGACGCGTTCCGGCCATACAGCCGAGGCGCGGCGGCGGAGCGTTCGCCTGACCGCCGCCGCACTCGAAATCGGCCCGCGCCGGTTCAATCCAGATCCCGCGCCGCCGCCCGCCGCTTCAACAGCGGCCGGCGGCGGAGGGGGACGGTTGCGCCCAAGGTTTGGGAATGTTGGCTCTACTTTAGGCATGAATGCACTATGGAAGAAATCGCCATTATCGGATTAGGCTGCCTGTTTCCAGGCGCCGAAACGCCAGAACAGTACTGGCGCAACCTGCTGGAGCGGCGGGATTGCACCTCGGAATTGAGCCGGGAAGAGCTGGGCGTGGACCCGGCGCTGTATCGCCACCCGGTGCCGGGCACCGCGGACAAGATCGCCTACAACAAGAACGGCCATGTGCGCGGCTTCAAGCTGGACGCCGGCCGCTACCGGCTGCCGGCCGCGCAGCTGGAGGCGCTGGACCCCTTGTTCCAATGGACGCTCTACGCGGCGGAACAGGCGTTGAACGACGCCGGCCAGGGCGCGGCCCACAGTGCCGAGGCGCTGGAGCGCTGCGGCCTGATCATCGGCAATATCGGCATGCCCACGCATGCCGGCAAGAAGCTGCTCAACGGCTTCTACCAAGGCATCCTGGAGCCCTACGTCCAGGAACTGCTGCAACGCGACGATTTCCATTTCCGCCAGCCCTGGCAGGCGGAAGGCTTGTCCGATCTCAATTTGATGACCGGCAGCCACAACGCCACGCTGGCGGCCCAGGCGCTGGGCCTGTCCGGCCCCAGCTTCGCGCTGGACGCGGCCTGCGCCTCGGCGCTGTACGCCATCCGCGTGGCCAGCTACTACCTGCAAAGCGGCAAGGCCGACCTGATGCTGGCCGGCGCGGTCTGCCACGCCGACCACATCTATATCGACCACGGCTTCAACGTGCTGCAGGCCTTCCCGGCTGACGGCCAGTCGGTGCCGTTCGACCGCAACTCCCAGGGCCTGAAGGCCGGCGAGGGCGCCAGCGTGATCGCGCTCAAGCGCTACGCCGACGCGGTGCGCGACAAGGACCGCATCTACGGGGTGATCGAATCCATCGGCCTGTCCAACGACGGCGGAGCCAAGCACATCCTGGTGCCGGACCTCAACGGCCAGCTGCTGTCGCTGAAGCGCGCCTACGACGGCGTGGACAAGAACATCGATTATCTGGAATGTCACGCCACCGGCACCCCGGTGGGCGACCAGGTGGAGCTGGGCTCGGTGGAGACCTTCTTCGCCGACCAGGCGCAACGGCCGCTGATCGGCGCCAACAAGGGCAATATCGGCCACATGCTGACCGCCTCCGGCATGGCCAGCATCCTCAAGGTGCTGCTGGCGATGCGCAGCGGCGTGATCCCGCCGACGCTGAACGTGGAAGACATGGTCAGCACTCCGGGCGGCCAGCTGGACATCCGCCACGTGGTGCGCGACACCACGCCGTGGCCGCAGCGCGGCCAGGCCAAGCGCGCCGGCATCAACGCCTTCGGCTTCGGCGGCGTCAACGGCCACATGGTGCTGCGCGAACACCGCGCCGACGCGCCGGTGACCGCCTGGCCGCAACTGCCGGCCGAACAACAAAGCCTGGCCATCGTCGGCGTCGGCGTGGCGCTGGCCGACACCGAAACCCCGGACGCTCTGCTGCAAACTGTGGCCGAGGGCCGCCGCCATTTCCGCCCGCTGCCGCGTACCCGCTGGCTGGGCCTGGAGCGGCGCGCCGACGTGCTGGGCGCGCGCGGCTACCGCCAGGCGCCGGCCGGCGCCTATATCGAGCAGTTCGACTTCGACTGCAAGCGCTTCAAGCTGCCGCCCAAGGTGGTGGGCAGCCATCTGCTGTCGCACTTATTCCTGATGCCCATCGCCGAACGCGCCTTCTACGACGCCGGCTACCAGCTGGACGGCCACAAGCGCAATATCGCCGTCATCGTCGCCGGCGACGTGGACTACAGCTGCTCGCGTTACCAGGCGCGCAACGAGATGGCCTGGCAAGTGCGCGACAGTCTGGAGCACAGCGGCATCGCGCTGAGCGAGGCGCAGACCGCGGCGCTGGAAACCATAGTCAAGGACAGCCTGTTCCCGGAACCGTATCCGGAAGGCATCACCGGCGGCATCGGCAATGTGGTGGCCAGCCGCATCGCCGCCCACCTGAAGCTGGACGGCCCGGCCTTCTCGCTGTGCGCGCATGAAAACGCCGCCTTCAAGGCGATAGAGCTGGCGCAATTCATGTTGTCCGAGCAATTGGTGGACGCGGTGATCGTCGCCGGCGGCAGCTTCGCCGGCGGCCTGGAAAACGTGTTGTGGGCGCCGCGCCGCGGCGCCGGCCATGTCGACGCGCCGGTGGGCGAGGGCGGCGGCGTGGTGGTGCTCAAGCGCGAGCAGGCGGCGCTGGAAGCCAAGGACCGCGTCTACGCGGTGATGCGAGGCCTGGCCATCGGCCACGCCTGCGGCGACAGCACCGAGTTCCAGCCGGTGGCCGACGCGGTGGCGCGTTCGGCGGCGGCGGCCTTGCGCCAGGCCGGCGCGGACCCGGCGGCGGTGGGCTATCTGGAACTGAGCGGCGGCGCGCTGGCCAGCGACAATCAGGTGGAGATCGACGGCCTGTCCCGGGTGTACCGCGACAGCGGCGTGATCGCCGGCTCGGTGGCCGCCAACTACGGCCAGCTGGCCTCGGCCCAGGGCATCGTCAGCGTGATCAAGGCCGCGCTCTGCCTGCATCGCCGGCAACTGCCCGGCGCGGCGGCGCTGGCCGCCTATCCGCAGGACGCGCTGCGCGCCGTGTTCCGCGCCGGCGAAACCGGCGCGGACTGGCCGACGCCGGCCGGCGGCCTGCGGCTGGCGGCGGTCAACAGCCTGGGCCTGGACCGCGGCTACGCCCACATGATTCTGCAAGAGCCCGGCGAGGCCAACCGTCTGGAAGCCAGAACGCCGGCGCTGCCGCAGACGGGCGGTCCGGCCCTGGTCGCCACCGTGCATACCGGCCGCGAACACACCATCGCCGAGATGATAGTCAACGAGGCCAACCGCGCGCTGTTCGCCGGCGTCAAGCCCTGGCGGCGTCCGCAGCCGGCGGCGGCACCAGCACAGCCGCAGCCGCAGCCGGCCGACAGCGAAGCGCCGGTCTTGCAAAGGCAGCACAGCCGCCAAGCGCAGACCCAGCTCAGCTATCTGCAGGCCGAGCAGCGCTTTTACCAGCGCATCGCGCAATTGCTGGGCGCAGGCGCGCCGGCCGGTCAGCGCCGCGCGGCCAAGCCCAAGGCCGCGGCGCCGGCGCGTCCGCGCCCCTTGTTCGACGAGGCGCAGCTGGTGGAGCTGACCGACGGCTCCATCGCCAAGGTGCTGGGCCCGGATTACGCCGAGGCCGACAGCTACCCGATCCGCACCCGCATGCCGTCGCCGCCGTATATGTTCGCCTCGCGCATCACCGCGCTGTCGGCGCAGCCGGGCAAGCTGGAGCCGTGCTTCATCGAGTGGGAATACGATCTGCACCCCGACGCCTGGTACGTGTCCGACGGCCTGGTGCCGGCCTTCGTGTCGCTGGAAGCCTCGCACGCGATGATCGTGGCCTTCACCTACATCGGCTGCGACCAGTTGTTCAAGGGCCAGTTGCGCTACCGGGCGGTGGACAGCCAGACCACGGTCTACGGCCCGTTGCCCAAGGCTGGCGAGGTGTTGCGCGGCCGCGTCAACATCAAGTCCTTCCTCAAGGTGGGCAAGAACGTGCTGATCGCCTACGAGTACCTGTGCTACGTCGGCGATAGGCTGAGCTTCAAGCTGGAGGCCAATTCCGGCTTCTTCCTGCCCAAGGACATCGAGAAATCCAAGGGGGTCAACACCGCGCCCTATCTGAAGGCCGGCCAGCCGGCGGAGCCGTTCCAGCCGCCGCTGCGCTGCGAGCGCAAGTCCTTCGACAACAGCCATATCGAGGCCTTGCAGCACGGCGATTTCACCGCCTGCTTCGGCGACGCCGCCTACGCCGCGCCGCGCGCGCCGCGCTTGTACGCGCCGGCGGCCAAGATGCTGGACCGGGTGGTGTCCATCTCCGCCGACGGCGGCGCCTTCGGCCTGGGCGAGGCGGTGGCCGAACGCGACATCGACCCCAGCCACTGGGTGTTCCGCGCCCACTTCAAGAACGACCCGGTGATGCCAGGCACCTTCCTGGTGGAAGGCTGCGAGCAACTGGTCAAGTTCTACCTGTGCTACCTGGGGCTGTATTCGCTGCCGGGCATGGTGCCGCACGCGCTCAGCCCGCACAGCTACAGCGCCAAGTTCCGCGGCGAAGTGAAGTGCGAGGCCGACACCCTGAGTTATCGACTCACTTGCAAGTCCATCCACTGCGACTACCAGGCCGACGGCCAGCTGGAGCGGATGGCGCTGGTCTTCCTCGCGGAGATCATTTACCGCGGCAACGTTATCGGCATGTGCGACAACCTAGGCGCCGGCTTCAGCCGCGCGCCGGCAGCGGCGGACGCTTCGGCGCCGGCGCTGACAGCGATAGAGGCATGAATGAACCAAGACAAGCTTTGCGTGGCGCCGCGTTTCGCGGCCCCGGTGTACAAATGGCAGGGCCATGCCGGCAAATTCCAGCAGACGCCGGAACAGGCTCAGGCCCAGCTGCTGGACCTGGCGCGGCCGCTGCACGTGCTGCGCCAGCAGGACGCGGTGTTGCTGGAGCCGGCCGGCGGCCTGGCCGGCAACGGCCAGGTGGATTGCCTGGGCATGGTGCCGGCGATGTTGCCGGAATACTTCGGCGATCCGTCCTTCCTGCGTGACTACGGCGTGCGCTTCGCCTATTACGCCGGGGCCATGGCCGGCGGCATCAACTCCGAGGAGATGGTGATCGCGCTGGGTTCGCGCCGCATCCTCAGCGCCTTCGGCGCCGGCGGCCTGACGCTGGAGCGCGTCAGCAGCGCCATCCGCCGCATCAAGCAGGCGCTGCCCAACGGGCCCTACGCGATCAATCTGCTGCACAACCCCAGCCAGCCGGACTGGGAAATGAACTGCGTCAAGCTGTTCATCGAACAGGACGTCAAGGTGGTGGAGGCCTCGGCCTACGTCAACCTGTCCGCCGCCATCGTCTACTACCGGGTCAAGGGCCTGGAAGCCGGCGACAAGGGCGCGGTGATCCGCCGCAACCGCGTGATCGCCAAGGTGTCGCGCCGCGAAGTGGCGCAGCACTTCCTCAGCCCGGCGCCGGAGAAGATCGTGCGCAAGCTGCTGGCCGACGGCCTGATCAGCGAGCGCCAGGCGGAGCTGGCCAAGAAGGTGCCGATGGCCGACGACATCACCGTGGAAGCGGATTCCGGCGGCCACACCGACAACGGCCTGCTCAGCTGCATCTTCCGCTCCATCGCGGAGCTGCGCGACGACATCGCCGCCAGCCAGAACTACCCGTTCACCGTGCGCGTCGGCGCCGCCGGCGGCATCGGCAGCCCGCACGCCACGCTGGCGGCGTTCTCGCTGGGCGCCGCCTACGTGGTCACCGGCTCCATCAACCAGGCCTGCGTCGAAGCCGGCACCTCGGACCCGGTCAAGCAGCTGCTGGGCAAGGCCAAGATCGCCGACATGGCGATGGCGCCGTCGGCCGACATGTTCGAGCTGGGCGCCAAGGTGCAAGTGCTCAAGGGCGGCAGCATGTACGCGGTGCGCGCGCAGAAGCTGCACGGCCTGTACAAGCAGTACCCCGGCCTGGAGCAGATCCCGGCCGCCGAAGTGGCCAGCCTGGAACAGCAGGTGTTCCGCCAGCCGCTGGCCCAGGTATGGGCCGACACCGAGGCCTTCTTCGCCGGCCGCGGCAATCAGGCGCTGATAGACGCCGCCAACGCCAACCCCAAGAAAAAGATGGCGCTGCTGTTCCAGTGGTATCTGGGCCAGTCCTCGCGCTGGGCGATTTCCGGCGCGGCCGAGCGCGCCGTCGATTACCAGATCTGGTGCGGCGCGGCGATGGGCGCGGCCAACGAGTGGCTGCAGGGCAGCGAACTGGCGCCGGTGGCCAAGCGCAAGGTGGCCGACATCGCGGTGGAGCTGATGGCCGGCGCCGCCTACCTGAGCCGCGTGGCGGCCTTGCGCCAGCTGGGCGTGTTGACGCCGCAGCGGCTGGAGCGTTACCGCCCGCTCAGCGCCCGCATGACGGCGCTGGACGAAGACGACATCGGACCCGAACCCGAATTGAATGACATCCCGTCATCAACCGTAGCACCAACCGTAGCATCACAGGGCAAGCAAGAGGAGAGCAGGAATATGGAAGGCAATACCAAGCTGTCGCTGATCAAGTCCAAGGATTTTTACAAGCAATGCTGGGAGCTGCTGCCGGGCGGCACCCATTACAACTTCGGCGACCCGGAACGGCCGCTGGTGGTGCCGTTCAATCGCGGCCGCAACTCCCGGGTCTGGGATCTGGACGGCAATGAACACCTGGACCTGTTCTGCAAATTCGGCGCGCTCTTCGTCGGCCACCACAACGAGGCTTACAACGAAGCGCTGATCCGCTACATGCAGAAAGTGACCTCGGTGGACACTTGCGACCTGGAGGTCGAAGTCTGCGAACTGATGGTCAAGCACATCCCTTGCGCCGAGATGATCCGCTTCTGCCTGAGCGGCACCGAGGCGGTGCAGAATGCGCTGCGCCTGGCGCGCGGCTTCACCGGCAAGCAGCGCTTCATCCGCTTCCACGGCCACTACCACGGCAACGCCGACAACATCATGGGCGGCCGCAAACGCCAGGACCTGAGCTTCCCGGTGCCGGAAACCTTCAAGGGCGACCTGCTGGACACCCTGGGCCGCGCCGACGGCGCGCTGGAAGACCAGTCCTTCATGCTGCCGTGGAACGACATCCAGGTGCTGGAAGCCACCATCGAGCGCTACCACAATGAAATCGCCGCGGTGCTGATGGAGCCGATCTGCGTCAACGGCGGCGGCATCTTCCCGCGCGAAGGCTATCTGGAGCGCGCCAAGGAGATCTGCGAGAAGTACAACATCGTGCTGATCTTCGACGAGATCATCACCGGCGTGCGTCTGGGCCTGTCCGGCGCCCAGGGCATCCTCGGCGTCACCCCGCACCTGTCCACCTTCGGCAAGGCGCTGGGCGGCGGTTCCATGCCGATCTCCGCCATCGCCGGCCGTCGCGACATCATGGACCTCTACACCCGCGGCAAGGTGATCCACGCCGGCACCTTCAACGGCTACCCGCTGGGCCTGGCCGCGATCAAGAGCACTTTCGAGCTGATCGAACAGGACCCGGGCTGCTACGAGCGCATGGGCCGCTTCACCGAGCAGATCTCGGACACCTTCATCAAGGCCGCTCACGCCAACGATCTGCCGCTGGTGGTGCAGGGCATGCCCACCGCGCTGGTCTACCACTCGCAGGACACCATGGTGGACCGCTCCGAGGGCTACAGCGACAAGGTCAAGTTCTGCGACATCATCATCCGCGAGATTTCCAAGCGCTACGGCATCCAGTTCTCGCCGCTGTCGCGGATCTACTCCAACCTGCTGATGAACCAGGACGACGTGCGCTTCTTCGAAGAACGCATCTTCGACGCCATGGCCAACGCCCGCAAAGTGATCGACATCGCCTTCAAGGAAGGAGAGGTGGCGTGACCCGGCAAGTCGCGGTTGTCACCGGCGCGGCCGGCGGCTTCGGCAGCGCCATCGTCAAGTCGCTGCTGGAGGTGGGCTATGCGGTGGCGGCCACCGATCTGGACGCCGCCGCGCTGGAGCAGCTGGGCAGGGAGCTGGATTGCCCGGACAGCCTGCGCGGCTTCGTGATGGACGTGACCGACCCCGACAGCGTGGACGCCGCCAGCGCCGCCATCGTCGAACGGATGGGGGCCAGCATCACGGTGCTGGTCAACAACGCCGGCGTCATCGGCCGCGGCTACTGCATGGCGGAGAAAAGCGGCGAGCTGGCGCGGCGGGTGTTCGACGTCAACCTCAACGGCGCCTTCAACGCCACCGCGGTGTTCTCCCGCCACATGGCGCGGCTCAAGTACGGTCGCATCATCAACATCGCCTCGGTGGCCGGCATCTGGGGCGCGGCCGGCGGGTCAGCGTACGCGGCGTCCAAGGCCGGCCTGATCAAGGCGTCGGAGTCCTGGGCGCGGGAGCTGGGGCCGCTGAACATCAGCGTCACCGCGATCGCGCCGGGCATCTGCAAGACCAAGATGCTCAACCAGTTCGTCGACCGCCAGATGGTGGAGCAGTCCGACGACGCCATCGTCAAGTCCATCGTGCCGGTGGGACGCTGGGGGCTGCCGGAGGACATCGCCGAAGTGGTCACCTTCCTGGCCACCTGCAAGACCAACTATCTGAACGCCACCGTGATTCCGCTGGATGGAGGCATGAGGGTAGGCACTCTGTAACGCAGACAGGGGGCTGGCCGCGCCGGCCCCCGACTGGAATCAACCCAAATCATAAGGTGAAGTCATGGATTACCGAGCCAAGACCAGCGTCAAGAACATCGTGCTGACCGGTCCCACCGGCGTGCTGGGCGGCCGTTTGCTGCAGGAAATACTGGCCACCACCGACGCCAACGTCTATTGCGTGGTGCGGGCCGAGAACAAGGACGCCGCGCGCGCCCGCATCGAGGACGTGCTGTATTGCTACGACGAGGGCCGCAAGCTGGCCACCGAAACCTGGCGCATCATCCCGGTGCTGGGCGACATCAGCCAGCCGATGCTGGGCCTGGACGCCAGCGCCTACCGCGACCTGGCCCACCTGGCGGACCTGGTGCTGCACTGCGCGGCCAACGTCAGCCTGGTGGCTTCCTACAACAAGATCGCCCCGGTCAACGTGGGCGGCACCGCCAACCTGATCGAGCTGTGCCTGGCCGGCAAGGCGCCGCTGCTGTTCACCTCCAGCTTCAGCATGGTGGGCGACAAGCTGTACCAGCCGGACTTCGTGCTGCGCGAGACCGATCTGGACGTGGGCCAGGGCTTCGTCAACATGGACTACGAACGCTCCAAGTTCACCGCCGAGCGCATGGTGCACGAGGCCGGCGAGCGCGGCCTGGACTGGGTCATCGTGCGCCCGGGCAATATCTGGGGCGACAGCCAGACCGGCTGCTACCCGCTGAAGCAGACCAAGGTCAAGGGCATCTACTACGAAATGATCAAGTCGCTGGTGGAAACCGGGCTCACCTTCGCCTCGGACGAAGCCTTCGACATCTCGCCGGTGGACTATGTGGCCCAGGCCACGCTGTTCGCGGCGATGAATCTGCAATCCAGCAATCGCCGCACCTACAACCTGACCAATCCGCGCCCAATCAACTACGACGGCATCGTCGCCCGCCTGCGCGGCTACGGTTACACCCTGCGCGACGTGCCGTCCAAGGACTACTTCGAAGCGCTGCAGGAAGGCCGCATGCACCGCGGCGGCGCCGGCTACCGCTCCACCTTCACCGATCTGATGGCCATCTTCTACGACGGCAGCGATTGCAAGGAGCACGCCAAGTACGACACCAGCGAAATCCAGGAGCTGCTGGCCAACACCGACATCCGCTGCCCGGATTCCGACCAGGCGCTGTTCGGCCGCTATCTGGACTACGCGTGCAAGGTCGGCTTCCTGAACGCCCCGGCGGCGCAGTCCCCGCTGGCGGAAATCAAGCGTCACACCAGCATGGCCGGCGGCTATATGGAGAGCCTGTACGACGCCGACCTGAGCGACGCGGCGGCGGTGCGCTGAGATGCTGGCCGACGAGGAAGCGCTGATCGAAGCGCCGGGGGAGCTCGAAAAACCGTCGCGAGCGGTTCGAGAGCAAGACGCACCGCGCGCAGCGACCGAGATAGTACAAGGAGTACAGCGAGGGAGCGAGCACGGAGCAACGCAGCTATCGGACGGCGCAGCAGGTTTTTCGAGGTCCCCACCGGTTGCGGAACTGCTGCTGGACTACCAGGTGCTGAGCAACGGCGAGCCGATAGGCCGGCTGCGCACCGAGCGCCGCCGCGGCTGGCTGGACGACCTGCCGGTGCTGCAGGTCAGCAACCGGATGGACCTGCGCTGCAGCGGCCTGTGGTTCGACTACTCGCTGCAATCGGACGAGAGCATGGACTTCGGCGCCGACGGCCTGTGCCGCTACGCCGGCGTCTCCGACGAGGACGGCGACAAGACCGTGATCAAGGGCCGGCTGCGCCAGGGCGTGCTGACCCTGCGCCTGCACGACGGCCAGCTGGAAGTGCGCCGCTTCAAGCTGGGGGATTTCGACGCCAGCAGCGAAGACGCCGCCGAACGCTTCCTCGCCGGCGGCCAGGCCGAGGCCACGCTGCGGGTGCTGGACCTTGAGCACTTCGACATCGACGAAGTCCGCTACCAGCGGCTGCCGGATGAAACGCTGGACCTATTGGGCCAGCCGCGGCAGACGAGGGTGGTGGCCTATCAATCAAAGCGGCGCAAGATCAGCGGCACCGGCTGGTATCTGTCCGACGACGGCGGCGAAGTGCTGGTGCGCCAGAGCAGCCGCGAGCGCGGCGACCACAACGAAGTGATATTGACCGATTGGGAAAGCAAACCATGCCAAATCAAGACTTAGCCGTCACCCTGGTGCAAAGCGACATCGCCTGGGAATCGGTGGATCAGAACCTGCAGCGGATGGAGCGCCACCTGAGCGCGGTGAACGACAGCCAGCTGATCGTGCTGCCGGAAATGTTCACCACCGGCTTCAGCATGCGGCCGGAAAAAATCGCCGAAACCATGGACGGCAAGGCGGTGCAATGGCTGCGCGACACCGCGCGCGCCAAGCGCGCCGATCTGGTGGGCAGCGTGGCGATAGAAGACCAGGGCCGCTACTACAACCGCCTGCTGTGGGCCAAGGCCGACGGCAGCCTGTTCAGCTACGACAAGAAGCATCTGTTCAGCTTCGCCGGCGAGCACGAGCACTACACCGCCGGCGACGCGCCGCTGATCGTCAAGGTGGACGGCTGGTCGGTGGCCGCCTTCGTCTGCTACGACCTGCGTTTCCCGGTCTGGTCGCGCAACAACAAGAGCCAGTACGACCTGGCGCTCTACATCGCCAGCTGGCCGGAGCGCCGCGCCAAGCACTGGCAGACGCTGCTGCCTGCGCGGGCGATCGAAAACCAGGCCTTCGTCATCGGCGTCAACCGCGTGGGCGTGGACGGCAACGACATCCGCTACAGCGGCGACTCCATGCTGATAGACCCGCTGGGCGACACCCTGTACCACGGCCGCCAGCTGGAAAGCGTGTATCAGGCCCGACTGTCGCGCGCGCAGCTGGACGATGTGCGCGCCCAGTTTCCTTTCCTGAAGGACGCGGACCGTTATCAACTCGTTTGACAGCGCCGCGGCAATGGAAAGAGGCGGACGACTCCTGCGGCTGCGCGGAGTTTTCCGCTGTTTCGGTTCTCCTTCGGCTTCTACGGAAAGTGAAATGCACCAAGCCACAACAAGAGAAAAAGTCATCGAATTCCAGTCGGTGACCAAGCGCTTCAACGACTACACCGCGGTCAACGACGTGTCGCTGGACATCCACCGCGGCGAATTCGTCGCCCTGCTGGGGCCCAACGGCGCCGGCAAGACCACCCTGGTGGAAATGCTGGAGGGACTGAAACAGCCGGAGGCCGGCACGATACGCATCCTGGGGCGCAGCTGGCAGAAAGACGAAAGCTATCTGCGCCACCGGCTGGCCGGGGTGTTGCAGGAGTCGCTGTTCATCAACAAGCTGCGGGTGGACGAAACCGTCAACCTGTTCGCCAGCTTCTACGGCAGGCCACGCAGCCGCGCCGACGAGGTGCTGGAGCTGGTGGAACTGATCCCCAAGCGCAAGGTGATGGTGGAAGGGCTGTCCGGCGGCCAGCGCCAGCGGCTGGCCCTGGCCATCTCCATCCTCAACCAGCCGGAAATCCTGATCCTGGACGAACCCACCACCGGCCTGGACCCGCAAGTGCGGCGCGGCACCTGGGACATCCTGCGCAAGCTCAACAAGGAGCTGGGCTCCACCATGTTGCTGACCACCCACTACATGGAAGAAGCCGAATACCTGTGCGACCGCATCTGCATCATGCACCAGGGCCGCATCCTGACCCAGGGCACGCTGGACGAGCTGCTGGCGGCGCACGAGCCGGGCGAAGTGGTGGAATACCGGGTCAAGAGCGGCGCCGGCGGCGCCGAGCCCAAACACAAGGACAACATCATCAGCTACAGCTACGACCAGGCGTCCGCCAAGGCGCGGCTGCTGGTGCGCAACGGCTCGGCCTTCCTGTTCCGCCTGTCCGAGTTCATCCGCGAACAACAAATCGACATCGACGAAATCATCGTGCGCAAGAAAACGCTGGACGATTTATTCCTGTCACTGGCCGGCCGAGGTTTCCATGAATAACGCCCTGCTCAATCTGATCATCACTCAATTCCGCCAATACCTGCGCGAGCCGCAAATCCTGTTCTGGTCCTTCGGCTTCCCGCTGCTGCTGGTGTGGCTGCTGGGCGTGTCCTTCTCCGGCGGCGAAATCAAGGAACGGACCATAGGCGTGGTGCTGCCGCCCAGCCTGCAGGAGCAGGCCGCGGTCAAGGCCTGGATCAGCAAGGTGGAGGCCCGCAACCAGCCGCTGTCCAGCGTCATCAACGCCGACGAAATCAAGCGCGACCACCTGATCCGGATGAAATACCGCTTTCAGTACTACCCGGACCGCGAATCGGTGTTGCGCGGCCTCAAGCGCGGCGACGTGCAAGTGTTCATGGAGCCCAGCGCCGACAGCGGCAAGCGCATCTACTACCTGGACCCGCAAAACAACGAGGCGCTGCTGACTTACTTCTTCCTCGGCGACGATCCGGAGGCGCTGAGCCGGGCGGTGGACAAGAATATGTCGGTGCTGGACAGCCCCGGCCTGCGCTATATCGACTTCCTGGTGCCCGGCCTGGTGGCGATGGCGGTGATGGAGACCTGCCTGATCGCCGTCGGCTGGTCGCTGATCGAAAAACGCGCCACCCGCGTCACCCGGCAGATGCGCATCACCCCGATGCGCAAGACCGACTTCCTGCTGGCCCATGTGTTGGCCTGCCTGGTGTTCAGCCTGCTGGAGACCCTGGTGCTATACCTGTTCGCCAGCAGTTATTTCGACGTGCACGCCCAGGGCGGGGCGCTGCCCTTCATCGTGCTGCTGCTGGCCGGCAACGTCTGCTTCGCCGGCATCGCCATCCTGGCCGCCTCGCGCGCCACCAAGGCGCAGACCGCCAACGGCCTGCTGGAAATGACCATTCTGTTCCTGGTGATCTTCTCCGGCATCTTCTTCAGCTACAAGCACTTCCCGGACTGGATGGTGGCGGTGATCGAGGTGTTGCCGCTGACGATACTGGCCGACGGCATGCGCATGATTTTCGTCGAGGGCGCCGGGGTGCTGGAAATCGCCCGTTCCGCGGTGGTGCTCACGCTGATCGGCATCGCCGGCTTCGTCAGCGGAGCGCGGGTGTTCCGCTGGTACTAGGGGGAGTAGGGAACTGACGTTGGAGTTTAGCCAAGCTGGTGGGGCGAGAAGCGCGTTTCCGATGCGCCCCTGGTCCCTTCAAGCCTGCCGACGGGTGGCAGGCCCGAGGTCTTAAGCGGCTGCCCTGTTTGAGCGATTTGACGCTAGCAAATCGCGAGTTCAGCCGCGCCTCGGGCCTGACGGGAACCGGCGGGAAGCCGTAGGCCAGGCTTGCAGGGCGGCCTTTGGGGTGAAGGGGAATTTGGCCGCGCAAATTCCCCTTCCTGCCCGCCGGGCAGCCCCGGCAATGTAAATCATCAATCCGCGCAGCGGATTCAACACCAGATCGGGCGCAAGCGTTAAGCGCACCGGTTTGCGATGCATTAGCAAGCCGTTCACCCGCCGGTTGACGCAGGGAAACCATGCGCAACAGTGGCCGTGAGCGGCGCGAAAGGAGAAAGGGTAGTGAAACGCTTGATCCTCGCCCTATTGGGCATCGCCATGCTGTCCTTGCTGACGGCCTGCGAACTGGACGAAGACGGCAAGCCGCGCGGCAGCCAGGTGCTGTGGGACCGCAGCGGCGTGCCGCACATCTACGCCGCGCGCGCCGACAGCCTGGCCTACGCCTTCGGCCGCGCCCAGATGCAGGCGCATCCGGAACTGCTGCTGCGGCTGTACGCCCAGGGCCGCGGCCGCGGCGCCGAATACTACGGCGCGGTGTTCGAGGCCGGCGAACCCTTTCCCAGCAATATGGCGGAAGTGGACCGCCTGGTGCGCGCGATGGGCTTCCCCGAACGCTCCAAACAATGGCTGCAACAGCAAAGCCCGCGCATGCGCGCCTACCTGGACGCCTTCGTCGCCGGGATCAACGACCAGGCCGCCGCCAGCGGAAGCCTGAGCCCGGCGGCGCGCGCGGTGCTGCCGGTGCGCAGCGAGGACGTGCTGGCCCACACCCTGCGCATCTTCTTCGGTTATCTGAGCGGCTCCACCGCCACCGGCGCGGCCAATTGCTCGCTGATCTACCCGGACGCGGTGACCACGCCCATCAATCTGATCGGCGGCTCCAACGGCTGGGCGCTGGGGCCGGCCAAGAGCCGCTCCGGCAACGCCATGCTGCTGGCCAACCCGCATCTGTTGTGGGGCGGCAGCCACACCTGGTTCGAAGCCCAGTTCAAGAGCCCGGAATACGATATTTACGGCGCCACCCTGGTGGGCCTGCCGGTGATGCGCATCGGCTTCAACCAGCGGCTGGGCTGGGTGCACACCGTCAACACCCAGGACGGCTGCGACCTGTACCAACTCAAGCTCAGCGGCAAGCAATACCTGCTGGACGGTGTGGCGCGCGATTTCGAAACCAGGCGCGAAACCCTGTACATCCGCCAGCCGGACGGCAGCCTGCAAGCCGAACAGCTGACGCTGCGCCGCGCCGAGCAGGGCCCGGTGTTCGACAAGGACGGCCAGAGCTACGCGCTGCGCATCGTCGGCGTCGACCAGCTGCAGACCCCTGGCGTGCTGGAGCAATGGTGGGACATGGCGCAGGCGCCCAATTTCCAGGCCTTCCGCAACACCGTGGCGCGCTTGCGCAACCCCTACCACAACATCATCTACGCCGACGCCCAGCGCAATATCTGGGCGGCCTTCGGCGGCCTGACCCCGCGCCGCGCCGGCGGCGACGCCGCCTTCTGGGCGCAGCCGGTGGACGGCAGCCGCAGCGATCTGATCTGGCGCCAGGCGCTACGGCTGGACGAGTTGCCGCAGGTGGCCAACCCGGCCAGCGGCTGGGTGCAGAACTCCAACAGCGTGCCCTGGTATATGAGCAAGCCGGCGCTGGACCCGGCCGCCTACGCAGCTTATCTATCACCGCGGGCGTCGCCGCTGCTGCGAGAACAGCGCGGCATCGAGCTGATCGAACAGGCGCCGGCCTTCACCCTGGACACGCTGCTCAGCGCCAAGCACGACACCCGGCTGCTGCTGGCGGACCGGGTGCTGGACGATTTGATCGCCTATGCGCGCGCCTCCGGCGATGCCGGCCTGATCGCCGCGGCGCAAGTGCTGGCCCAATGGGACCGGCGCAGCGACGCCGCCAGCAAGGGCGCGGTGCTGTTCGCCGCCTGGGTGGCGGCCTCCGGCGGCGAAGAGGCCTTGCGCTACCGCCGGGAAGCGGACCCGGCGCAGCCCTACAGTACGCCGGCCGGCCTGCGCGACGCCGGCTTCGCGCTGAGCAAGCTGGGCGCGGCCGCCCAGGGGCTGCAACAGGCCGGCGTGCCGCTGGATGTCGCCTTCGGCGAAGTCTACCGGCTGCGGCGCGGCCCCGCCGGCGGCGCGGCGCGGCTGGACCAGCCTGCCAGCGGCGGCGCCGAGGGCCTGGGCGCCTTCCGCACCTTCAGCTATGTCGGCGACAGCGACGGCCGCCAGCGAGCCATCTTCGGCGACACCTTCACCGCGCTGGTGGAGTTCGGCCGGCCGCTGCGCGCCAAGGTGATCAACACCTACGGCAACAGCAGCCAGCCGCAATCGCCTTACTACGGCGATCAGATGGCGCTGGCGTCGCGGAACGAGATGCGCGACGCCTTGCTCAAGCGCGAGCAGGTGGAGGCGGAGCTGGCCAAGCGCGAGTGGTTCCGTTACTAGCGCTAGCGTTGCGGCCGCGCTCGAGGCGGCGAAGCCTCGCCGCGGCCGTCCGCCTCCAGCATCGCGATCAAGTGGCGGGCGAATAGCGGCAGACTGTCCAGTTCGCGCACGCAGATCAGCAGATTGCGGGCGGCCCAGTCATTGCTCAGCCGCACCAGGCGGATGTCCAGGCTGGCCGCGTGCCGCCGCGCGGCGGACTCCGGCAGGATGCCGATGCCTACGTCGGCGGCTATCATCCGGCACACCGCCTCGAAGCTGCTGACCTGGGTGCGGATTTTCAGCGGCCGGCGCAGTTGGGCGGCCGCCTGCGCCAGGAAGGAGTGGATCGCGCTGCCCTCGTGCAGCGCGACGTAGTCGTAGTCCAGCGTGGCGGCGAAATCCAGCGCGCGCTTGCGCGCCAGCGGATGGCGCGCCGAAGCCGCCAGCACCAGCCGGTCCTGACGGTAGGGCATGGCCTGCAGGCCGGCGGTGTCCACGCTGTCGGCGACGATGCCGATGTCGGCGGTGCCCTCGTTGACCGCGCGCACGATGTCGTGGCTCAGCCGCTCGCGCAGATCGGTGTTCACGTCCGGGTGACTGAGCAGAAAGGCGCTCAGCACCGGCGGGATGAACTCGGTGATCGCCGTGGTGTTGGCCTGCACCCGCACATGGCCCTTGACGCCCTCGGCGTACTCCTGCAAATCCCCGCGCAAGCTCTCCAGCTGGCCCAGCACCTTGCGGGCGTGATGCAGCAGCGTCCGCCCCGGCGGCCGCAAGGACACGCCCTGGCTCTCCCGGTTCAGCAGCTTGACGCCTATGGCTTGTTCCAGATGCTTGACGCGCATGCTGGCGGCCGGCAAGGACAGATGCGCGCGCGCGGCGGCGCGGGTCAGGTTGCTTTCCTCGGCGATGAAGACGAACAGCCTCAAGTCCACCAAATCAAAATGCAAAGCCATGGCAGGGCATTCCTCCTTGTGCTGGTATCGGCCCCCGCCGCTTGGCGGGGCCCGCGGTTAGAACCTGTTCAAGGTCTGCTGCGCTTCATGAAGCGTTACACGGCGAGTGCCAGCTCAAAATGCTCATGTACCCCTCGTGCATTCCGCTTTCTCAGCGGTTTTCG